>CAZNAK010000524.1:0-2097 GCA_964570645.1 uncultured Cytophagales bacterium
ATGAAGACCCTGATATGGATATTTTGGATAAGAATAACAATGATTTACCCTTTTAAATAAATACTAAGCAAGAATTTTCTCCGGCTTTAGATCAACAACAAAAGTTCATTTCGCGTTTACTCCAAAAAAAATATGATGCGCTACCTTTCCTTACTTTTTCTATCGTTTTTTTTCCTCGCTTGTCAACAGTCCCATGACGACAAAGCTGCCTCCGAGCAAGAGGCTGTAGTTGTCCTTGAGCCTAACAAATTTAACGATTTGCTTTACATCGAAGAAAATACGCAAATCTTGGATGTTCGTAAACCGAAGGAATATGAAATCGGTCACATCAAAGAAGCACGTAATGCCAATATTAACAGCAGTGACTTCAAGGTCAATGTGGCAGAACTTGACAAAGAGCGTCCTGTATTTGTCTATTGCCAAGCTGGGATGCGGAGTGCGAAGGCAGCAGAAGAGCTTGAAGAAATGGGATTCAAGGAAGTTTATGAACTCGAAGGCGGGATTGCTGCTTGGAAGCAAGCAGGGCTAAGAGTAAAAATGAAGCCTTAAAAGGTACTTTCAGGAAAAAGCCCACAAAAGTTTTGACAATTCTTGTGGGCTTAAGGGTAGGTGAAAAGGGTGCCCACTTTACAATTCTGAATAACCCGCTTCTTTGCCCTGTAACCACTCGATGGCTTTTTCGCGTTCGTCGTGTTCAAATGCTCGCATTGACATGCCGAGTGGTAACCAGTCTCCTATTTTCATGAGGTTACTTATCCAGTCTTCGTCAGTCAGGACAGCGTATTTTTCGATATTTTGGATCGCTGCTAAGTTTACCTGTAAGCCTTTCAAAAGCGTACGGGCGTGCTCTAGTCCATCAAAGTCTTTGAGTACCCCCAAGACCTTCATCCTACCTTCTTTAGACTTTTCTTTGAGTAATTTATTCATCTCCAGCACCCCTTGCTCGTCAATCATACCATCAATCGTAAATGTGTAGATAGAAGTATCTGGAATGCGCTCAACCCTAATTCGCTTGTGTGCCTCAACCGTATCATTGCTTTTTAGCCATGCAATGGCCTCTTCTTCCTCGTCCTCCTCAAAGCTTTTGACGGGCATATCGGGAGTAAAAAAATCAACAATAGGCAACATCGACTCTACCCAATCTAGGTCAGTCAGGACAGCGTATTTTTCAACCCCATGGATTGCATCGAGTTTCATACTGATGGTTTCGCGTAGGGCTTTGAGGTCTTTAAAGCCCGAAATAGTATGCACTACACCGAGTAAACGTACTTTTTGGTGGTCTTTGACGCGCTGCTGGATAACTTTATGAAATTCCAGCATACTCTCTTGATCGATCTGATCATCGATCCAGAACTTGTAGATATTTGTATCGTCAAGCTGTTTGATATGAACCATGGTAGTTTATGTGTGTTTTATTAAAAATAGTACATTCAAGATGAATAAATAAGGGCAAACGAAGCGTTAAAAAAGAATTAATATTTGCCGTAGTTGATGCCTTCACCAAATAAGTTGAATTATTTTATAATTGATTGATTTTCAAAGACTCGCTCATCTTGGCGTAGTACAGAGCCGGATAACTTTAAAAAGGACGAGTGTAATTTGAATAAACCTTACTTTCGTCGCTCAATCGTATAACGGAGTAGCTCAACCAAGCCCGTTTTGTACTCTGATTCTGGAAAAGCTTCCAGCATCTGAAGTGACTCGTCATAGTAACGTTGCATCGTCTCTTGAGTGTATTCGATACCGCCCGACTCCCTGACAAAGTCAATCACTTCTTGTACCTTCTCTTTCTTATGGCTTTCGCGTTTAATCGTACGGATAATGTAGCGTTTATCAGATTTTGAGGCATTATTTAAGGCGTAGATGAGCGGTAAGGTCATCTTTTTCTCCTTGATGTCGATCCCCACAGGCTTACCTACCCCTGCCGTCCCGTAATCGAAGAGGTCATCTTTAATTTGAAAGGCGATACCAATTTTTTCACCAAAAAGAAGGCTATTTTGTACCTGTTCTTTCTCCACCCCCGCTGAGTGCGCCCCAATCGCACAACAAGCGGCAATCAAGGTTGCTGTTTTTTGGCGGATAATCTCAAAATACACC
>CAZNAK010000525.1:0-2075 GCA_964570645.1 uncultured Cytophagales bacterium
TGGGAACTGGAGCATTAAACAGAGCTTGACTGAAATCTTGGTAGATCAATCCAATGCGGTACAAGGAGGCAACGCCCATTTCTGCATCCGTTAGGTTGATGATTTCAAGATACCGATTTTTTAAGTTCTTGAGCATAACGGCCTTTCGTTCAATGGCAGCCGTTAAAACTTTTTGAGGCATTCGCAGTTTGATGGACTTAAACTCTTTAAATCCGTCTTCCGATAGATTAAAAAGTGCTTTTGAAGCGTATTTATTTCCTTTTGCTTGAGCAAGCGAAGGAGTCTTGTTAGCAGACTTATAACGGGAAACACAGTTTCGATAGGCTTGTAGGGCATCTCGGTCTTTTCCAAGTTTTTCGTACGCTTGTCCCAGGCGATAGTAGCTCTCAATGACGCGACCTTGATCGCTTCCGAAGCGTCTGGGGAAAGCGCTAAACGTTGCAATGGCTTCCTTCCAGTTCCTTGTTTTTTCATGGATCAGGCCAATCGAGAAAAAGATTTCAGCCGCGTCTTTTGATTGAGGATATCGAGTTAAATACAGATTGTAATTCCGCAATGCCGCTCGATATTGTTTCAAATTCTCTCGATACAATCCTGCGTTAAAGAGAGCATCGGCCGAATGAGAAGATTTAGGATCTTTTTCAGCCAAAAGTTCGTAGTGTTGGGCTGCGTTCGCGTAATCCAATTTATCATCAAAGTAAGCTGCCAATGCGAGCATCATCTTGGGAACCAATGGGGAAGTTGGATACTTTCGCAAAAACCGTCGAGAAGCGGCAATGGCTTTATCCGATGCATCACCATTGATGTAATCAATGGCAGCATTGAACAAGGCTTTGTCAGCAAATTTTGAATCCGGATATTTATTAGTCAAAAGTTTGTAGGTGTCAGCGGCTTCAACAAATTTCTTTTCCCCTTCCAGGTTTTTCGCCCGCTGAAAAATAGACCCCTGAATGAGTTCTAATAGGAGCGTGCGGTTTTGAGGTGTGGCAAAAGTTTTTACTCCTAGGAAGTTGCTGGCCCATTTTTCTAGATTTATCCACTCCTTCTGGATGTTGTAGATGTCTAAAATGAGATGCCGTGCCGTATTGGACGCCTCTGTCTCGGGGTACTTATTAACTAGTTCGAAAAAGTATTTTTCAGCTTTTCCGAGCTGGTTGTAATTGTAGAAAAGTCGAGCCCTTTGTAAGAGTACATCCGGTGTTTTGGGGTGTTTTGGAAAGGATTTTGCATATAATTCTTCAGCATCGATTAAGCGCTGAGCATAAATCGACATGGGCAAAGGTTCGTAAACATCCTTCTTTTTGATGCCTTTCTTCTCAAGTTTCTTAAAGTAGTCTTCTTCCAGTCGATTTAGTGCATCAATTTGTCCTACGAGTGAAGCCTTTCGATGTTTCCCCTTTTCTTGGGCGCGAGCAACGATACCAAAGTTTTCCGCAGCCAAAGCATATTTGTTGTTTTTAAAAAGCAGTTCTGCATAAAGAAAACGCATATCATAAGCATTCTGATGATCTGCAAAGCTATCGATGTAGCGTTTGTATGCTTTAACAGCGGCTAGCGAATAGCGCTTTGCTTTATCGGGATTAATCCTTTCTTCTTTTTGTGCACGCTCATGATATTTCTTGGCAATGAAGCGGGCATACGCTTCGGATCGGTTGTAAGCATATTCTTGGACTTCTGCTTCCGGGTTCTTTTTGTACCAGAGGGTATCTTTGTCGTAAGTCTTAATGAAGGTATCCATTTCCTTAATAGCGCGAGGGAGCTGTTGGCTTTTTTCATAACTGTCAACCAGACGAGAATGGTGTCTGGGTCGATCCGGCCCAAACGGCTTGAGGTCGAGAAGTTTCTTTAAGGCGTAAATGGCCTTTTCGTACCGTGCTTGATCAAAATATATTGCAGCTAGTTTTTCCACGACTTTAACGCCGTAAATGGGTTCCCCAATGGAGACAAAGTAGTCTTGTGCTTCATCGATTAGCCCAAGATCTGCATAGAAAAGTACCAAGTCGCGTAAGGCTTCGTCACGAAGTTCCAACTCATTTTTAATATCTTTTGATGATCGTACGACCTTTTGCATGATG
>CAZNAK010000526.1:0-2073 GCA_964570645.1 uncultured Cytophagales bacterium
GCAATCTCCGCCTGCACTTCCGAAAACTCAGATTCGCGTTTTGCCAGACTATCTTCTGATTCTTTCAAACGCGTTTTGGTTGTACGCACTTCTGCCGTCAAGTTCTCATTCTCAAACTCCAGGTTTCTGATACGCGCCCGTAAGGCTGCAACTTCCTCTTCTTTGTCCTCCAACTGCTTTCGGTACTTCGAGACCAAACCCAAAAGCTGTTGATTTTTTTTGCCTGATGCTTGAACTTCTCTTTCAAACGCTTGGAGTTCAGCGTTTCGCTCCTGAATAAAATCTTGAATACTCCTGATCTGCTCCAAGGCAAGCTCATCGTCTAAAGCTTTATCTTCCGTGATCGTGATCACAGAGTCTTGCATAACTGCGATGGAGTCCGAAAGCTCGAAGATGGCATTGGTAATGCGCTCCGTTTGCTCAGTAAGGAGGCGAAGGGAGTCGTTTTCGGTTTGAAGTATAGCATTTTGTTCTTCTAGTGCTTTCTGATTACAACTTACCAGCAAAATTGATACTATTAGCCCTCCTAGCCACTTTATTAAAGTTTTCATGGTTGTTTTCTTCGCGTTTGAAACAAAATTACAGATTTAGCGCTTGGATTCCTGACATAAACTATTTTTTGACATACTCGTTCCATGAATGTATGAACGTACACCAAATTGATGTGCAAAAGCACGCTGACTTTATTGCTCAAGAACGGCATGATCCAATTACGGGCGAAAAAATCTTGGTTGGTGATGAGGTCGTTTTTTGCGCTTCCTGCGAGTCAGCATTCTTGCTTGATAGCTGGACGTATCTAGAGGGCAAGCACTGCGGGCAAAAAGATACACTTTCGGTGTTTCCGGATCAGAAGCAGATTTCGGTTCAGACGGACGCGGCATTAGGAGTCCTGCTCTATCCACATTGGAAAGAAAATAAAAAACCGAAGTCATCAGGGCGGCAAAATAAGATCCTTGCTTTTGCATTTGTAGGTGCTATGGCGGGCATACAACTAGCGTTTAATGGCTGGGAAAGGATGTTTACCTTTCTTTTCCTGCCCGCTTTGGCTCTCTCAATTCATTTCGGGATCAAGGGTTTTCGACGTTTGTACAATTTATTAGATGCTAAACCTGATTATCTCAAAAATAAGCAGGTACTTCTGCCTGCGCTTGCCTTTTTTAAGCGCGGTATCCGTATCCAATCGGATAAAAAGACGGATGTTACACTAAATTACGCAGATATCCGCCTCATTGAGCTTCGGGTCTCTCCGGGGCGACTGCGCTTAATGCTCAAGATTACGCCTAAAAATGGTAAAACCTTCTGGAAAACCCTTCCCAAAGACTTTGATGCCCGTGTGCTGTATGACTTATTGATTGAAGCGGCGGAGCGACATCACTTCGAGCTAATCATTGCCGCCCAACAAATTAGCGAACGCGAGCACCTTGAAAAGCTCAAACAACACCACCCTAGTCTGCGTGTAGAGCGTTTGTAAAGGTACGATGATAGTCTATCGCACCATTTCTACGATCTCCGTAGCGGGCGTACTGGCATTTCGTACCGCTACGTGCTGGGCTACCTTTTCCGCCACTGCCCGAAATGCTTTTACGACAGGCTCGTGTTGCTCAGTGAGTGGCTCGCCGTTGTCACTTGCCTCTCGGAGTGCTTGTACAATCGGGATTTCCCCTAAAAATGGCACTTCATTGCGCTTAGCAAAGAGCCTTCCGCCGTCTTTTCCGAAGAGGTAATATTTGTTATTGGGTAACTCGGCAGGCGTAAAGTAGGACATATTTTCAACTACCCCCAAGACAGGCACTTTAATTTTGGGCTGATGGAACATAGACATCCCTTTCTGAGCATCCGCGATCGCCATTTTTTGTGGGGTTGTCACCACAACTGCCCCTGTTACGGGTACTGTTTGCACCAAAGTCAGATGAATATCGCTTGTACCCGGAGGAAGGTCGATCAGGAGATAGTCTAGTTCGCCCCAGTCGGCATCGGAAATAAATTGACGCAGTGCAGAGCTTGCCATCGGCCCGCGCCACACTACGGCTGCTTCGGGTGGTGTGATAAAACCAATCGAAAGGATTTTCATAC
>CAZNAK010000527.1:0-2072 GCA_964570645.1 uncultured Cytophagales bacterium
AGATGTCGAAGTCAAAATATAACGTAGTCAATCCCGACGAGTTTGTCGCCGAATACAGCGCGGATACCTTGCGCCTTTACGAGATGTTTCTTGGCCCATTGGAGTCCTCAAAACCTTGGGATACAAGCGGAACGGACGGCGTGTATCGCTTCCTCAAAAAGCTCTGGCGACTTTTCTTTGATAAAGACGCCAACTTCAATATCTCCGACGACACACCAACAAAAGCGGAACTCAAAATACTCCATCAAACCATCAAAAAAGTGGAAGAAGACATCGAGCGCGGCTCATACAATACCTGCGTGAGTGCCTTTATGGTTTGCGTCAATGAGCTTTCGTCTCAAAAATGTAATAAACGCCAAGTGCTTGAGCCTTTAGTGGTCTTGATGTCACCCTTTACCCCACACCTAAGCGAAGAGCTTTGGCATCGTCTGGATGAAAGCCGCACAGCCGCAGGAAAAACCATTTTTGATGAGACGTTCCCCACTTTCGACGAAAAGCATCTCAAAGAAGACAGCCTCGAATACCCGATTTCGGTGAACGGCAAGGTGCGTGCAAAGCTTTCTTTTGCCGTAGATGCGACCAAAGAAGAAGTCGAAGCGGCGGTACTATCGGACGAGCGCATTCAGAAGTGGACGGAAGGCAAGCCACCGAAGAAATTTATCTTCGTGCCGAAACGGATCGTGAATGTGGTGGTGTAACGTCACTATCTACGAGTAGCTCTCAATCTCTATCTAGCTTGTTTATCGCCCAGATGGAGATACCTACTATGGTTACAGCAGCACTAACGACGTTGGCGACGTTGGCTGAGCGTTGCACCTGCTTTGCCCTATCAAGATAGGATGAGCCTACGCCCTTTTTCTCTATGAGTTGTTCTAGTCGCTGTACGCGTTGTTCAAGTTTTTCTTTTGCTTTTTCTTTAATATTCATACCTTTTTAAGGTACTAAGGGAATCAAATGTTAAAAAAAATAGCATAAAGGACTTTTTCCGAGACGCAGCGATTCTTATCCTTTTGCTCTTACGTAATAAAATGAGATATTCAATAACGTTTATTTTAAAATATGAAAACCTTATTAAAGCGTATCTTGTTATTGCCCTTAATTTTGATAAGTATCGTCTTCTTGGTTTTTGTGAAGGTCTCCATTCCAGCTTCACATCACGAATGTATTTTTATAGACCAAAAGTTTTATCAAAACGTTCCTGACAAGACGACCCTTGTTAAACTTCCCGATAAAGGACAACGTATTATTCTTGACGACTGCAAACGTTCTCATATACGCCGGGCCGATCTCACCAAGGGTTTTGCGCGCTATCTTCTTGTTATCAAGTAGTAGAAAAGTTAGAATACACTTCGGTTACGCAAAAATTTAACTTAACCAAGCTTATCCGATCTTGGTTACAACGAGGTCAGAAATACATAAGCCTTCATGTTTCAGCTACCCAAAAAACGGCTGTTTTATCGGATTTTACTCCTTTTATTTGCCTTCGGAATACTGGTGAGCATTGCCCCGCTTATATTGTATTTTAATCAGCACTTGATCGCAGATCACGTTACCCAAACGCTTAACGAGACCCAAAACGGGCATACGACGGTAGGGAAAGTAAAAATTTCGCCTTTCCGTGCCTTTCCTTACATCTCGGTGGATTTGGCTGACCTTGCTTTTTACACCAACAAAGATCAACAAAACCAAATTTATCGCTTTGCGCACGTTTATGTCGGTTTTGATGCCCGGAAGCTTCTCCAAGGAGATTATAAAATCAAAAAAGTACTTGTACAAGACGGGAAGCTGCACGTCAAACGCCTACCGAATGGAGAGTTTAACCTATTGGTCGCCAAAAGTACGAACCAAGCGGATACGCTCGATCAAACGCCGCTGGAGCTTTCTCTGAAAGCCATTGAACTCAAGAATGTCATTGTAGAAAAAACCGATAGCATCACGGGGCAGCATATCGAAATCCAGATTGAACGCGCTAAGAGTGGCTTTCGGCAAGACGCTGAGAAAATTGCAACGCACCTCGAAGCTGAGCTTGAAATCCTTGACCTTAGTCTGAAAGACTTTCACTTTTTCACCAA
>CAZNAK010000528.1:0-2056 GCA_964570645.1 uncultured Cytophagales bacterium
CAAAGCTTTTATCGCTGATCCCTTGGAAGTCGCGTACACGAGGCAAAGCTACGGTCACGAGACGATCCAAAAATTCAAACATTCGCTCGCCGCGCAGGGTAACTTTTGTCCCAATCGGCATATCCTCACGAAGCTTAAAGTTGGAGATTGCGTTTTTGGAATAAGTAGCAACTGCCTTTTGTCCTGCAATCATGGTTAGCTCTTCCAGTGCATTGTCAATGAGCTTTTTGTCTCCGACTGCTTTACCGACACCTCGGTTCACAACGATCTTTAGCAGACGTGGAACTTGCATCTGGGTCTTGTACTGAAATTTTTCTTTCAAGGCGGGCACCACTTCCTTTAGGTACTTCTCCTTAAATCTTGGTTGTGTCATGGTTATTATTCGTTTTCAGCATCCGCCTGTGCGACGTTTGCCTTTTTAGCTTTAAAGTAACGCTCCAATTTACCAGTTTCCTCGTTCAAGGTTCGTCCTTGCCGTGCAGGTTCATTTGTCTCAGGATTGATGCGCATTAAATTACTGATATGGATAGGGGCAGAAAACTCCTCTAAACTCCCTTCAGGATTATTTGCCGTTGGCTTTAAGTGACGCGTACGGAGATTTAAACCATCAACGACTGCACGCTCCTTTACCAAATCAACGCTTAGAATCTCACCTGACTTTCCTTTTTCATTACCAGCAATAACTTTCACAAAATCGCCGGTGCGAACGTGAAGCTTTTTCTTTACGGGCTTTGTTTTATTTAATTTCTTCATCTTGCCTATCAGATTTTAAAGCACCTCAGGAGCTAGTGATACAATTTTCATGAACTGCTTATCTCGCAGCTCGCGTGCAACAGGTCCAAAGATACGAGTGCCCAGCGGCTCACCTTGTGCGTTGAGTAATACGGCTGCATTTTCCTCAAAGCGGATATAAGACCCGTCAGGACGACGCACCTCTTTTTTGGTACGTACCACAACTGCCTTGGAAACAGCACCTTTCTTGATGTTGCCCGAAGGAATGGCCGATTTTACCGACACTACGATCTTGTCGCCAACGGAAGCATATCGCTTGCCTGTACCGCCGAGTACACGGATACAGAGGACTTCTTTAGCACCGCTATTATCAGCGATCGCTAGACGGGATTCTTGCTGAACCATGAGTTTTGTATTTGAAAAATATTACTGTTCAATTTTTTTTAAAGCTATCAATGAGGCATGAAAAACCACCGTTGAAGATTTATTTTGCGCGTTCAAGAACTTCTACGAGTCTCCAACGCTTATTTTTCGATATCGGACGCGTCTCCATAATGCGAACACGGTCACCGATATTGCACGTATTCTCTGCATCATGTGCCATAAACTTAGTATGACGCTTCAGGAATTTCCCGTAAAGGGGGTGCTTAATTTTACGCTCTACCGATATAGTAATCGTAGATTGCATTTTATTGCTTGTCACGACTCCGACCCGCTCTTTGCGGCGATTTCGAACTGCTTTCGTTTCTTCTGCCATTAGGATTCAGTAGTTTGTTTTTCTTCACGAGTACGACGACCCATTTCAGTCATCAGGCGCGCAATATGGCGACGCTTTTGTCGGATTTGCATTGGGTTTTCGAGTGGTGTGACAGCATTCGAGATACGTAAACGCTGAAGGCGTTCCTTCTCGTCTTCAATAGCTCCTACCAAATCTTCGAGACCGAGTGCGCGAATTTCTTCGTTAGTCATAATCTTTTGTTCGGTTAACCTACGTAGTCAGGACGTTTAGTAAATTTGACTTTAATTGGTAATTTTTGTGCTGCCAATCGGAGCGACTCACGCGCTAACTCTTCGCTCACACCCGTAGATTCAAAAAGAATCGTACCTGGCTTCACGACAGCTACCCAATACTCGGGTGCTCCTTTACCTTTGCCCATCCGAACTTCGGCTGGTTTCTTAGAGATTGGCTTATCTGGAAAAATACGAATCCAGACTTTACCTTGGCGTTTCATTGCACGCGTCATTGCGATACGTGCCGATTCGATTTGGCGTGACGTGATCCAACCTGGTTCAAGTGCCTTAAGAGCAAAATCACCAAAAGCAA
>CAZNAK010000529.1:0-2055 GCA_964570645.1 uncultured Cytophagales bacterium
ACAGCGCGCGCGCCAGACCCCAGGCGGCGGCGGCGAGCAGGCCGGCGGCGATCGACATGTTGAACGACCAGCCGATCTTGAGCCCGCTGTAGACGTTGCAGGGGGTCAAGATCGCGCCCAGCACGATTCCGGTCAGAACGGCGCGGCGGGTGAATTCCGCCGGGCTCTCGGGCGGGCCGCCCTAGAAAGCTGTCGCATTTTTTCGGGATAGTCGGCGGCAGCCTCAGGGCTTCGACCACCCGGTGGAACATTAACGATCAATACGTCTGTATCGAACAAAGAATCATACGCTACCCCGATTTCTTCTGTAGTGGAAAGCTCAAACAGGTACGTATCAATGCCAAGCGCATGTAAAAGAGGAACTTTACCGCCCGTTGTCGTTGTCCCTTTAACCGTAAACCCTCTCTGCAATGCGGCTTTAGCTAGGGGTAAGCCCAACCATCCACAACCTACAATACTAATTTTCATGATAAAAAGCTCAGTGAGTGACTTGTGGAAATTTAGAAAGCGCTATATTAAAGGCATCTTACTTGGATTCAACCCACTCATGAAAACATTTATTTGCCTCATTTTCTGGGGACTCCCCCTGCTAGCGTTTGGTACGCAAGATAGCCTCTATCGGTTCTCCGTTGACCTTAGAAACGCACAACACGACACCTTGTTTGTAGAACTTATTACTCCCACCATTAAGGAGGAACAGATCGCGTTCCGCTTCCCGAAGATCGTCCCAGGTACGTATAGTGTCTATGACTTCGGACGTTTTGTGAGTCAGCTTCAAGCCTTTGATGATAAGGGGAGGTCACTAAAAGTCGCACACGAAACAGCGAACGAATGGGTCATTTTTGAGGCTAATCAACTGCATAAAATTACGTATCTGGTCGAGGATACCTACGATACCAAAAAGGATAACTTCGTCTTTGAGCCTGGGGGAACGAACATTGAGTCGAGGGAGAACTTTATCATCAATCCGCATGGGTTCTTTGGCTATTTTAAGGGGATGGAGTTTATGCCCTTCGAGGTAACCATTCATCGCCCCGAAGACTTTTATGGAGCCACAGCATTAACGCCTACCCAGCGCACCAAAACCAGCGACACTTACCTAGTTCAGGACTACCACCGCCTAGTGGACTCACCGTTGATGTATAACGTTCCCGACACCGTAACGATTGAGGTTGGAGGCGCAGAAATTCTTATTTCAGTATTTGCGCAAGGAAAAGCCAAACTTGGTGCAGAAGACATCGCTGCGGACATTTTCAAGACTCTAAACGCACAAAAAAACTACATGGGAGGGACGTTACCGATTAAAAAGTATGCCTTTTTGATCTATCTGTATAAAGGAATTAGTGGCTCGGGATACTCTGGTGCTTTGGAGCATTCCTATTCGTCCTTATACTCATTACCTAGCTTTTTATCAAAAAAAGATCTGTTAGAGACCATCGTTGACGTAGCAGCACACGAGTTTTTTCATATTCTCACCCCGCTAGACGTCCACTCAGAAGAGATCCACTATTTTAATTTCCACGAGCCAAAAATGTCAAAACACCTCTGGCTATACGAGGGCACAGTAGAATATTTTGCGCAGCACGTTCAACTCCACGAAGGTATCATTGACCTTCCTGAGTTTTTACGGCGTATGCGGGGGAAGATTATCACCGCAGCCGAGGAGTATGATGATCAACTCCCTTTCACAGAACTCAGCTTGGGTGCGCTGGATGAATATGAGGGTCAATACGGGAATGTCTATGAGAAGGGCGCACTGATCAGTCTTTGTCTGGATATAAAATTACATGAGCTTTCGGGCGGAAAAATGAGTATGATGACGCTCATGCAGATGCTTTCCGAAGAGTATGGAAAGGATAAGCCTTTTAAAGACGAAGCACTCTTTGATAAAATCACTGAACTTACCTATCCGGAGATCGGAAAGTTTCTTGAAAGGTATGTTGCGGGGACAGAACCGTTACCGTTAGAGGAGGTCTTTTCTAGCATCGGTATCCGCTATTTACCTAAAAAGCGCGAAAAGTCTTTGAGTATCGGTGGGGTCAGAATCAATTACAA
>CAZNAK010000530.1:0-2052 GCA_964570645.1 uncultured Cytophagales bacterium
GAGGCTGGGTTGGAGTGAAGGCGTTAAGCCGAAACGGAATACCCAGAATCGTAGTCCTGCGGTCTTACAATAAAAAGGAAAGGGGGGTGAGCAAGAATGCCCCCTTTCCCGCGAAGAGGGTCGCAAAATTTTGAATTTTGGAGAGAACTGTGGCGCTATTGACACAATTTGCCAGTTTTTTTGTGAGCCCCTTTGGCGAAGAGTCGGTATGCGACGATTTAAATCGGTTTCTCACGTCACACAGGATAGTGAATGTAGAAAAACGGCTTATCGACGGCGAACGGGGCACAGGATGGCTGTTTCTGGTCGAATATGGTTCTGAAATCAAAACACAAGGTCAAAACAATCAACGCATTGATTACCGAGAAGTGCTCAATGAACAACAGTATGCCTTCTTTGAAAAGTTACGCCAGTTTCGTAAGACCCTTGCCGAACAGCAAGGGGTGCCGGTGTACGCCGTTTTTACCAACGAGCATCTAGCTGGTATGTCCAAAAAACCGCCCAAAACCTTAAAAGATATTGCGACACTAAGCGGAGTTGGAGAATCGCGGGTAAAACAATTTGGCGAGGCTTTCTTGAAGATTTGTCTTGAAACAGAAGGCCAAGGCCAATGAAACGCCAAGGAGAGCTGTTCCCCCAGATTGTCGAATATCAAAACCTTCGTTTAGCTTGGCTCAAAGCCTTGCGCTGTAAAAGAAAAAGTACTGCTGTACTACTTTTTAGCAGGAATATTGATGCCAACCTTGGCAAGATCAAGGCCCGCTTGGAATCAGACAACCCTGCATGGGGAAATTATCGCAGTTTTACCATTACCGATCCCAAAGAACGAGTCATAAGCGCAGCGCCCTTTCCTGAACGGGTTATGCACCATGCCATCATGACCGTGCTGGAGCCATATTTTGAACGCCAACTCGTTCACCATTCTTACGCCTGCCGCAAAGGTAAAGGAACCCATGCGGCGGTACTCTATACGTTCCACCAAACAAAAGCAAAGGGCTGGTTTTTAAAGTTGGATGTGCGCAAGTACTTTGATTCAATCGATCATGAGGTTTTGAAACAGCAACTTTCGCGGCTTCTCAAAGACAAAAAGCTTCTGAATCACCTATTTCTACTTATTGGCAGTTACCATACTCTGCCAGGTAAAGGCGTTCCCATAGGTAACCTTACCAGCCAGTATTTTGCCAATCTCTACCTCTCAGGACTTGACCATTATATCCTTGAACAACTTAAACCATCAGGATATGTTCGCTACATGGATGATTTTGTAGTGTGGTCGAATAGCAAAGCGGATTTAGTAACTATTTTCCAAAAGATACAAAACTACTGCACCGTAAATCTCAAACTAAATCTAAAACCCGCTATTCTGGGACAAAGCAGATCTGGATTACCCTTTCTTGGATTCCTTATCAAGAGCCAAGGAATTTACCTTTTGCAAAAATCAAAACAGCGCATGAAAAGACGGGCGGTAATCATAGAAAATGATCTTCTGACAGGACGTATCAATGAAAACAAAGCTGCAGAGCGGGCAATCAGTATAAATGCCGCCGTTTTACTCGCCCGTTGCCGAGCATTTCGTGTTACACTTTGGCATGGGAGCCGCTTCGGGCACGAACCGCGTCAAACGCGGCGGCAGCTGGAACAACAATGCGTCTAACTGCACCGTGGCTAACCGGAACAACAACAATCCGAACAACCAGAACAACAATATCGGTTTCCGGGTTGTCCGCCCCTGAGCTCTGCAATTTGCACCTGAGCAATGCAGAACCAGCGAATTGGTGCATACCAATGAAGCTTCCTGCGGTAGCAATACCGCAAATTTCGAGTAGCGCCTTCCTGCTGGTACCAAATGGGAACGCCGGAAGGTGTTTTTATTAGGAATAAAGAGAAAAAGACATCGAACAAAGTGTTCAACATGACTCGGCTATGTCACGATTCTTGCTTGTCGTCGCTGCGCTCCTCGGCAAGAATCGCGCCATATACGCCTCGCAGGTTAACACAATGCTAGATTGCCCCTACCAACGATAATTGGTACAGTCTACGAAAGAGGTTTCG
>CAZNAK010000531.1:0-2049 GCA_964570645.1 uncultured Cytophagales bacterium
CCTTGGCTTTGATGTGGACATCGGACCATTATTCCAAACTCCCGAAGAGGTCGCCCGTCAGGCAGCAGAAAATGACGTTCACATTGTTGGGGCATCCTCGCTTGCGGCAGGGCATAAAACGCTGATTCCTGAGCTTATCGCGGAGCTACAAAAAATCGGAAGGGATGATATTTTGGTCGTTGCGGGTGGCGTGATCCCGCCCAAAGACTACGATTTCTTATACGAAGCAGGCGTAACGGCAGTTTTTGGACCTGGTACAGTAATTTCTCGTGCGGCGCAGGAGATTTTGGGGATGATGTTGGAGGGGCAGAAATAACCTTAAAGCTTATGAACCAACTAGAACCCGACGAAAACGCAGTAGCCGATCACACTACTTTTGCAGAAAATAATGTTAGTATTATTACGAAGTACGCTACATGGATCAAAAACCTTCTGAATCCATCTGGTTTTGAACTTTACAAACGCTTTGATATGTTTGGAAGGAAGCATTACAACAAGAGAACGCAGGAATTCATCGAAACACCTCATGTACATACAAAAGAAGCGTCAGGAGGAGTACGCAAAGCTGAGGAAGAGGAAATCCCCAAAAGAAATCATCTATGAACAACCTGATCTGGCTACAAAGCTGGTATGCGGAGCAAACCAACGGCGACTGGGAACATCAATATGGAATCCAAATCGAAACCCTAGATAATCCGGGTTGGCATATCTTAATTGACCTTGAAGGCACTGATTACGAGGAATCAGGCGAAGGTTTTCAGGGCAAGGTGGAGCATGGTGAGGACTTTTGGTATCACTATCAGATAAAAGAAGGAAAATATGAAGGCTGGGGGGACTCCTTACGGCTTAATACTTTAGTAGGTGCCTTCAAAGACATAATAGAGCCACCCGGGAAGATAAACCAAGAGGGAACACGATCTATTGTTTTTAAATCAACGAAAGTAAGCCAGCCTTTAGCAAAGGCAACAGAAGCAGAGGAATGAAAAGAAAACTTGGGTAGAACAAACTAATCAGTACCTCCCCTTCAACGTCTTTTCTTCTACGCCATCTTTAAACGTTAGGTAGTTGTCGCGCCACTGAATTGCATCAACGAGCCGTTTGAAAGTAATTCCAAGAGCGTGAGCGGCTACTTCTAGGTGCTTCCGTTCTGTCAATTTTGGGTATTTCTTTCGTATCGTATGAAAAATAAGCACCGTGAGCCAGCTCGAAGGATCGCCCTCTCCGTGCCATGCGTACGCTTTGTGCCGAGTGTCCGCTAAGTCTTCGGGCAATAAGCCGTATTTGGACTCTCCAATTGCAATAGGAGTAAAATCGAAAAAGGATTCCTACGTTTGTCTATCCATAATTTTCCTATTTCTTTTCGAGTAAAATTAAAATACGCCCTAACAAGCCAAAAGCGAATAAAAGTAATAGCACCGAAAAAAAGATAATCTCCATCCAACTTCCCGACTCACTTGACTCGCTCAAATCCTTTACAGTAAAAATTACGTTTCCCTCAATTTTTAATCCGTGGACAAAGGGATTGAGCAAAAGTTTTTCTCCTCGTCCGACTGATGTTACCTGCTCTTTGGGAAGTTGAAGCGTGATTTCTGTTCCTGCCTGCTCAGCATACTTCTCAAAAACTGGATGGTCAATAACTTGATAGCAAGCATTCCACGTCCGCTCCCGCCCGATAGTGAAATAGCTTGGGCTGTTTTCTAGCTTGATCGTGATGTTGGTATTGCAATTTTCAAGGCGAGTTTTGGTGGGACTCTCGTAATAATTCACTTTTTCTAACTTTCCAGTGAGCCAAGTATGATCGCTTTCGTTCAAACTTGCGCCACCGTCAAAATACCCCACTAAATGCCAGCCAGGAGCCAAACACAACACAGCCAATGCGACCACCAAAATATAGTCAAAAGCACTGTTATTCATTTTTTTCATGCCGTCCTCAAACGTAAACAAGGTACATCAAATTTCGATGACGCGTTAATGCTTAAGTTTGAAAGTGAAGGAGAAAAACGCTTAAAAGCTTACGAAAAACGAATGCCCAGAATCCGCCTCTCCGCT
>CAZNAK010000532.1:0-2048 GCA_964570645.1 uncultured Cytophagales bacterium
CCTGACGATGATTACCGACGTGAAAGATGTGTATGAAGATGACACTCCGAAGGAGCTAAAATTCAGGGATCAAGAACTCAAAGGATGGGATGAGAAAATTGATGGAATAGAAGTAGGTGCGGAGGTTTTAAATACCGTACAACTGGTTAAAATCAAGCTAGAAGAACACAATACACGGGTGGCTGGCACAGGAAATCCCATTATCGTACATGACCGACGCTGGAAAAAAATCATCCGATTGATGCGTACTTCTGCCTTTTTGAACGGGCGTTCCAAAGTAGATTTAATGGATTGCTTTTTGATGAATCATTGCCTTTGGAGTAGCCCCGATCAGCGTCAAACCATTAAAGACATCTTGGTAGATGCCGTTTCTAAACATGGCTACACCATGGCGGTCAATTTGTCTGCATTAAAGAAAGAGGTAAAGGAATTTCAAGAGGAAGTCGAGGAGGAAATTAGAATACCGCATACCACTTCTTTTGAACAATTAATGCCCATATATGACGAGTATTTTCGCTTAGAAAGAAGCGACAACACCTTCCGAGGCGTGTTAATCCCTATCAAGCAATTTAGAGGGTTAAAAATAGATGAAACTCAAGTTGTGAATTTTTTTGATGAGGAAAAAAACCTAGTCAATAGGCTCAGAACGGCAAAAGGGGAAGAAGAAAATACCATTAGGGTACACCACGAAGCAGCTAAAAAAGTATATCCTTTGAAGACTCGATTGATTGATAAAACGGAATACATCACAAAAAAACCACACAAAATTGTTCAGCGATTTTGGGATGAAAGACATCAGCAACTCACGACTTTCATCAGGCAGCAGTTACAGAATATGTCTGAAAATCGACCAAAAGAAATTGATTTATTGGATAAAAATCTATTTGTAGATGCGGAATTTGCAGAGGTGGTCAAGCGTAACTTTGAGGAAGTTGAAGACCACTTGAAGCAACTACAACTGACGCTGGAAAAGCTACAATTTTCTTACACCAATATATGACTCGTAAAGCGCAGTGCATTCAACCGAAAAGGAGAAATATATACATCAAAAAGAGAACAGTGACGAACAACGACATAGAGAAAGAATTAGAGCAGGAATACGAGCGTTTTATTGAGTTTGGAAATCTACTGGATAAGCGTATGCGTACCTACATTGTGCAGTATATTCAAAATAAATTCAATCCTAGGCGTTTTGTTATTCCTGCTTTGAATGAGGCGTATTTCGAGTATTTTCAAAATGCACTTGACCGCATATTTTTGATTGATGGGCTGTTGGAAGTGACACAATACAATGCTAGGCTCAAGCAGCAGGTAATTTTGGATGTGTTGTACTGGCTACGAAAAGCCCACAAGAAGTCGAAAATCAAGGATCCGTACCAAGACGAAAAACAACGCCTTGAAGGTTGGGCAATTACGCCTTTTCATGTATTTGTAGATCGCTGGTCGGCACTACCGCAGTATTTAAGTTCGATTTACAATCGTTCGGAACTAGACCATCTTTTCTTTCAAAGGAAGTTCAAGGAATTGATTCCTTCGGGGGAAGCGTCAGAGATTAAAAAAGAAGAAAAAGAGCATGTAGAGGTGATTTTGCATGACTTACTGGCGCAATGGGATGCACGGCTTTACGCTAAAATATTGGAATTTCAACTATCAAAATTAGAGGAAGAGGAAGGGGCTTACGTGGATTTATTGACCAAAAAAGTCACCGAGTACAAAAAAATAAGGGATTTGATCAACCCTTTTACGGAATACATGGGGTGGGATATGTCCCGAAAATTATGGGAAGAAACCTCTTTTGACGTGCTGCAAAACTATGATGAGTTATTAGAAAATGAGCAATCTATAAAAGAACTGGCGGACTTGCTGGGCAATATGCGGGAAGCAGAAATTGAAATCGAGGAGGAGGAGTTTGAGCGAACCATTATCCGACAAGAATGGGTGGTGGATGAGACGAGTAAGTCGGAAATCGTAGGTGTACACGAAAGCGCAGACTTGACGCACATGTTGAGTTCTGAAGCGATTTTACTCAGCGATACGCATACAGAAGA
>CAZNAK010000533.1:0-2042 GCA_964570645.1 uncultured Cytophagales bacterium
ATAATGCGCTTCCTCCCCAACTTTCGTGCAGCCCTTGACGCGCAAAATACGAGTAGGAATCGACGCACAAAGGGCATAAATAGCATCTAAGCTGGGTAAATGTGGTAAATCTATCGAACAAGAAGCCCAGTGCGCTTTCAGGTGGTCAAAGCGGTCAGCTTTATTTTTAGAAGGCGATAATCGGGTGATTGGCGTATTTTCAATTTGGTCGATCTCGATAATTTGGGCAGTGGGGTTAAAGCGTTTGAGGTTTTTGATAACGTAATGCAGTCGCTCTTCGGAGACACTTTCGGTATAGTTCAAAACAATCAGCGAAGAAACCTGTATTTGATTAGCTTCTAACTTGTTATGCTCCTCTCTCCGCTGCCAATTTCTCACGTCCACAACAGAAATTTGAATAGGAGGCAAGAAACGTTCTTCAATTCCTACACCCAGAAACCCCATCAGCGAGCTAGCATCCGAAGTACCGTTAGCTTCAAGTAAGGTAATTCCGTTAGTGCGTTCGGGAATATTATTGACCGCATCGCGAAGTTCATGGATACCGCTACAACAAATACAACTTCCGCTGAATGCCCGTACATATCGTGTATCCATTTGCTCGATAAACTGTTGCGCGTCAAGGTATGCGTTTTCATAGTCATTCAGAATGATAAAAGGACGCCAACCCTTAACCAAGTAGTGGTCAACTAACCGCTTGAGCAAGGTTGTTTTTCCTGCGCCTAAAAAACCGATAATCGTAATGATAGATTCCATAATTTAAGTAAAAAATATAAACCTCAGAAAAGATAGAAGATATGGAAAATTTCGTTCAAGTATCCACTTAGTCGCATCATAATGCCAGCATTTGCTTTTTTTAATGTATGCCAGCGGATACGGACTTGTGATAGGCACAAGCCAAGAGGCTCATTGCGCTACGTTGGAGGCAAACCAAGAACGATGTAGAGAAAGCTGCAAATGTTGTTCTCAGGCTACGGCGAACAAGCTAAGGGCTGGAAGGTTGAAGAAAGGATGAAAAAGCAAAAATTTGATATTAACTGGACCTCGAAGCTTCTCGATTTACTGATTTTTATCCTGGGTATTACGATTGCTTTTCGGCTCAATACGTACCGCACTGATGATCTGGAAGCGGAAAAGCGGGAGTCGTATCTGAAAAAATTTCAGGAGGAAAGCCAAACGAACTTGGAGCGTTTGAAGCGGGCAATCGAGGGAACTCAGGCGACTAAAGCGCAGAACGACACCTTACAACGTTTGCTGGTACGCGGTGCATATCAAGACCCGCGTATTCCCGAACTTTAAAATCTTTTTCAAAGTCCGTAAAAGCAGTTGTGCCGTGTGTAAACTCTTCTCTTAAGGTTATTACTCGAAGTATGTCAAACAAGTATTTCTTCCCTTCCTCGCTCATAAATAAGTTCTTTGGTATCCGAAATCCGTGCTTCTAAAATAGAATGATGCAGGCTTTTTAGCGTCAATAAATCCACTTTACGGTCAAAAAGTTGCTCTAAATGTTCCCAAAGTGCGAGCAGTCCTTCACCGCGCTCCATCGGATCAAGTTCGGACATCTCTACAAATACATCCAAATCGCTCTGATTTATAAAATACAAATATTTTAATTTATTCCCACGTAAGCCGCCCCTTCACCCCCTCCAGCAGCCTCCTTTCCTTCGCGTTTTCTTCCTTTTCCAGAGAGAGCGAAACTACGGGTAGGGTCTTGCGGCCACTCCCAGCGTTCTTGGAAAATCCCGCACAAAGGTCGGCAAGACCTTGGGAGTAGATAAAACGCAGCCGTAGAGGCTTTTTTCCGCCGTTGCTGCCTCGCCTGACCAGCAGCCTATGACTTGACACTAGCCCTGCCAGAGACCCTGGCAGCGGCTTTTCCACCCAACCACCAGCAAGGTCTTTGACCACTACCGGGGCTTCCTATCGGCTGGATTTTCTTTAGTTGATGCCAGCCATAGGCTGACGAAAAAAGAGGTACAAGCACCGCTCTACTTATGCTCATACCTTTGTATCATTGCACCAAAGGGGGGGGGGATTCTTCTTCT
>CAZNAK010000534.1:0-2042 GCA_964570645.1 uncultured Cytophagales bacterium
GCTAATTCCTACTATACTGCTCAGAAAACGAGAAAGAGTCGCATCGCTTACGTGCTTTTGAATCTTTTTACTAATCACTTTGGTGAGCATCCCCACAATCCAAAGCCCTACAATTAGCGTAAAAATGCCTTTTAGAATAGGCGGAACATATTGAACAATTAAGTTCTCAGCAATCTTCAAATAATCCATTATTGTAAACTGTTTTTAGGTTAAAAAATGTTGAACAATAACTGATGTTACGTAAGCTGAGGAACCAATAGCCTTAGCCGCTTATACTGGTCTGTACCACAGACTTGACCATAAATAGCGACTCAAGCTCAACTTACAATACAAACGTTTTTGCGTGACATCAAATAATAACATAAAAGCCATTTATCCGTACCAAACGTACTTGTCTTTGTGTAGCGTGTTAAAGCACAAAAGTAGTTACTTTTTATTGAATTGACTGAGCTTTATTTCGGTGAGCTTTTGCTTTGTTTCGAGTGGAAAGGAGCCACGCATCATCCAGTCGTAATATTGGGGATTTTTCGATAAAACCTCCAAAACGGGTGTGTTTTTATGCTTCCCGAAGTTAAAAACGGGAACTCCTTCGGGATTATAAACCAGCCTTCCCGCCAGATCAACACGGTTAGAGCGTGAAAGCGCTGCTAAAGTTTCCATATCGTTACGCACCGGAACGTACTCTTCTCCATTGCGGTCTTTTCGTACTTGTCCTTCGTAACGTTCTACCTGCGCCACCAAAATATCTAGGCACACCTGCGTGTCTGCCTCTGCACTGTGGGCATTTTGCATTTCCTTGCCACAATAGAATTTAAAGGCTGCTGAGAGGTTTCGTGGTTCCATCAGGTGAAAAATCGTTTGTAGATCAACAATTTTACGCCGTTGCATATCAAAATTGAGGTTCGCCCGCAGAAATTCCTCTGCTAAGATCGGCACATCAAAACGGACTACGTTAAAACCTGCTAAGTCGCAGCCTTCCAAAAACTGAGCGAGCGTCTTGGCAATTTGTTTAAAGGTCGGTTTATCTTTTACGTCTTCATCCGAAATACCATGAATCAAAGTAGTTGCCGAAGGAATGGGACGCTCCGGGTTGATGCGTCCAACTTTAGAGATCTGCTCACCGTCGGGCATCAGCTTAATAAAAGCATATTCTACGATACGGTCTTCAGCGACATTTACTCCCGTCGTTTCAAGATCAAAAAATACAAGAGGGTTGCGTAAGTTCAGTGTCATATCCAAAGTTACACATATCCCATAGAAATTAGAAGTATGACGGGAAATTCGTGAATTTCAGTGTTAAGAAGCTTAGATCAAGTTAACTTAAAAGTCTGGTAGGAAATGTTTATTTTTTTAATGAGATTAAATTATAATTTAGTATAAAATAGCATAAACACCTCAAACCAATGATTGAAAACCCTAAAAAACGAAATCCTCTACATCGAACCTACTGCCGAACTAATCCTTTACGGTAGTCGCGCACGAGGAACAGCAACCAAGGAATCCGACTGGGACTTATTGATCCTCACCGAAAGAAGCCGCTTAGAGCAATAATCAAAGTTTCGGAAAGCTATATTCTTGAAGGAGTTAGAGCTAGGCGAGGTTATAAGTCTTTTTGTCATTGAAAAAGGTGAATGGCATCGAATTACACCATTTTATCAAAACGTTCAACGAGACGGGATAGAAGCATGAATCCAGCAGACCGAAAAGAACTCGTCCGCTATCGCCTCGAAAAAGCTGAGCACACTTGGCGTGAAGTACAGGTTATCGTAGAATAAGAACTTTGGGATACGGCGGCAAACCGTTTATACTATACCGCAAACTCATCCACTCCCAGAGTCTCCGACTATTGGTAGGGATTCCCTAAGCTTTGAGTCTTACTCCAACACCTTCAAATACAAAAGCTCCTCTTTGTAGCTAACCACTTCGTAGCGTTTTACTTCGGCAGCTTCTGCTTTTTGGGCGCGGCGCGGCGGTAAAGTCACTTTAATCGTCAATGGAGACTGCTCGGTGACTTCCCAGGTCCCCTCACGGGTTTCTTCTCC
>CAZNAK010000535.1:0-2031 GCA_964570645.1 uncultured Cytophagales bacterium
CGTTCCGACCTCAGAGAAGGTCACCGAAAACAGTGAGTCTGTCGTCTCGGCGGTAGCTCGCTCAAAAAATGAAAGGACTTCTCCCGAAAAAAGGGTCGTATCTTGTTTGCGGTATAAAATTCGATCTGCCGAAAAGTCTTCTACCACTTCTTCCGTAGGCGCAAAAACGGGTGCATCACCCGCCGCAATGAGGAGGTTTTGTTCGCGCTCGCTGAGATCTCGAAAGAGGGAGTTACGGCGGTTATCTCGCTCTTGGTAATGGTGTGCGCGGACTGTCCATTTCCCGAGTCGCTGTTGGTGAGCTGCTTGCCAGAGCGTTCGGCTGTAA
This sequence comes from uncultured Cytophagales bacterium, assembly GCA_964570645.1. Taxonomy (GTDB): domain Bacteria; phylum Bacteroidota; class Bacteroidia; order Cytophagales; family Bernardetiaceae; genus DAISIL01. Next base: position 329 of record CAZNAK010000535.1, read on the forward strand.
TTTTGTGCCGTAAACTCAAATTCTACCCACACACGGCTGAACTGCGTGACGAGGACATTGCTTGTAAAGGTGATTTCGGCGGCGTTGTAGTCGATGGTGTAATCCTGACTAAACCCCCGCTCAAGTGGCTTTCCGTCCAGATAAACCTTTTCCGATCCCGCAATGATAATGATAAAGTTTTCGTTGTTTGGTCCCCGCAATCGGTAGGGACCCTGAACGCCTTCCTGCACCTCCAAAAAGCTACTCGTAAACTGCCCTTTTGCCAAAGAAATCCCCAATGCAGAATTTGACGAATCGGCATAATTAACTTCTAGGAGCGCGCCCGTGACGTTCTTATAAAATCGCAAGAAATGATCTTTTCGTTCCTCAAACAGTACGTCCCCTGCTGTAAGTTGAAAGCGTTTGTGCCTTAGTCGTACCTGTACGCGGTCAAATTCCTGAAGTTGCTGGGTGTTGCCTTCGGGTTGAAAGGGAACATTCTGATCCGAAATAATTGCGGAAAGCTCCAAACCTGGCGTAACCTCGCCTTCAAGCTGGAGGTTGAGATTGGAGTTGACAAAGACATCCTGCCGATTACCGAAGGAAATTCCCCGCGATAAGCTCCCCGCTTTGCGGATCGTCGAAGACTGAAAAATCTCTTCTCGCCGAATGAAGTTTTCCGATTCATAAGCTCCTAGCGAGTCGGGGGGATTATAGTATCCTGAGTCATATGCCGCCTGGCTTCGGTTGGAGAGCGGCGCATCGAGTCGAAAAGGCAAGGTCTCGAAGCATACCACCACCTCGTTTACCTTTATCGGCTTCTCAAAAACTAGGACTTGCAAATCTTGGTCAAAGAAAAATTTGACTTCTGGGTTCTCAGGCAGGCGGATGGAGTTGGGTAGGACGGTCAGGCTATCTAGCTGTAAAGTGTCAGTGTAAGCGTATGTTTGGCAATTTTCCTGTGCAAATAGTGGCTGAAAGTGAAGAAAAGTGAAGAAAAAGACTGCAAGTAAAAAGGCATACGATAGATGGGAACGCTTGTTTAAACGTCCTACTAGGTACGAGCCGTTTGGTAATACGCCTCTACGGATGTGATGCCATGGAGTCTGGAAGTCCAATAAATTGCACTGCTTGTGGGGCTAAGTTACGGAAAATGGAGAAAGATTTCTGGGCGAACTCACAGGTTATCCAGCGGGCTTTTTATCTTTGACTTCCCTGCTTCGGTGATGTGTGCATAGATTTCGGTGGTTTTGATCGAATTATGTCCTAAAAGCTCTTGCACATAGCGAATATCCGTCCCTCGCTCCACCAAATGGGTAGCAAAACTATGTCGCAAAACGTGCGGAGTTACTGTTTTGTGGATTCCTGCTCGCTTGGCGGCGTTTTTTACGATATTCTGGATACTTTTAGCGGAATACATCGCCTTATGCTGTCCCTCAAAAAGATAGGTCGCGGGCTGATACTGCTTAAAATATGTGCGTAAATCTTCTAAAAGCTGCTCCGAAAGCATTACAGAACGATCTTTATTGCCTTTGGCTCCTCGAATCAGAATACGCATTTGAGAAGAGTCTATGTCTGTAATCTTTAGATTAAGTACCTCTGAGACACGTAGCCCAGCACCATAGAGCAGCTTAAGAATACACTTATGCTTGAGATTGTGTACAGTAGCCAGTAATCGCTTTACTTCATCTTGTGTTAAATACTTGGGCAACCGGTGCGTTTTA
>CAZNAK010000536.1:0-2029 GCA_964570645.1 uncultured Cytophagales bacterium
GGAGCTACGAAGTGCTAACGAGGAGCTTACTCAGCAAAATGATAATCTTAATAACCTCTATGGTAAGCTTGCCAAGGTAGAACAGAAGTGGCGAAGCATAATCAACAATGTTGACGACTCTATCCTTATTCTTAACCATGAAGGTATCATTGAATATGTCAATCATAGCTTTAACGAAGACTTACCTGATACCATTGAAGGTGATTTTATATTTGACTACCTAGAAGACGACAATTTAGAGCATTTTAACGCTGCTTTTGAGGAATTAAAAGCTACACAACAGCCACAGAGTTATAAGATAAAGGGTAGAGTTTCAGGGCAACCTTACGTGTACTACGGAACACTTTCTCTGATGAAAGACAGAGAAAATGGAGGTGAAAAAATTATTCTTGTCGCCAAGAACGTTACTGAGCTACAACGAAGTAAAAGCCGTATCGCTGACTTAACAGCGCGCTTTCAAGGGTTCATGGAAAACCTGAACATTTACGCTTGGGTAAAAAACGAAAAGCTGGAATATGAGTACGTGAACCCACATTTTGAGAAGAATATGGGCTTTACGCTAGATGCGGTCAAAGGAAAGGCAGATTACGATATCCATCCCGAGGAAACAGCGCGCTTTTTTAAAAAACAGGATACTCTTGCATTAAAAAAGGGGAGGATGATACAATATGATTCTCAAGGAAAGCTCTCTTCTGGTAAAGAAATTATTGCCTCGATATACAAGTTCCCGATTCAGATAAGCGACGAAAAGACCTGGCTAGGTGCCTTTGCCTTTGACGTAACCGACGAGCGCAAAAAAAGGAAAACCCTTTTAAAGTTTGCCGATCAGCTTTCTAAACAAAATATTGAGTTAGAGCGCAACAGAGAAGAGATATTGAAGACAAATAGTGACTTAGAGCGACGAAATAGTGAGCTAGACCAGCTTGTTTATAAGATATCGCATGATTTACGTTCTCCCATCACCTCTATGATGGGTTTAATTTCATTGCTTGAGTCTGAGTTCTCGGATACGGGTCAGTCGTATTACTTCGGGCTGTTGAAGGGACAAATTTTTCGTCAGGACCGGTTTATCAGGAATATGTTGGACTTTGCGCGTACCAATCGCTCCGAGCAACCTATTGAAAAAGTCAATCTGGAAGATCTAATTATTGACTGTTTGGAGGAGCTTGAGTTTATGGAGAACTTTGACCGCCTTAAAGTCGATGTGGATATTGACCTCAAGTCAAAGTCCTTTTGTTCGTATCAACTGAGTATCCGTGTGATTCTTTCTAATTTAATTTCTAACGCCATTCGTTATCAACGTCCCTACGAGAATGGTGAGCCAAGCCGCTTAAAAATCTCTTGCTGGCGTGAAGATGATAATGTGGTTGTCATACAGTTGAAGGACAATGGTATTGGAATTGAAGAGGAACATCAGGCGCGTGTCTTCGAGATGTTCTACCGTGCTACGGATAACAGCAAAGGCTCAGGCTTAGGGCTTTACATTGTCAATCAGACCGTTACCGAGAAGCTCGATGGGCGTATTGAACTTGAAAGTCAGCGAGGTAAAGGAACTACTTTTACGCTCTATATCCCAGGTAAGGTAGTTTGCTAACTAACCTGACCAACATCACAGCTAATTTTTCAAAAATGCACACATTAACCAAGGATTACTGGCAGAGTCGCTACAAAGAGGACGCAACAGGCTGGAATATCGGCAGTCCTTCTATGCCACTAAAGGCGTATTTTGATCAACTGGAAGACAAAAATCTGAAGATATTGATTCCGGGGGCAGGAAATGCTTACGAAGCGGAGTATTTGTTTCAAAATGGTTTTGCGAATATACACGTTATTGACATTGCTCGACAGCCTTTGGAGAACTTGAAAGCACGATGCCCCAATTTTCCGAGTGGCAATCTACATGAGGTTGATTTCCTTGACTTTGAAGGACAGTTTGATTTAATCATCGAACAAACTTTTTTTTGTGCAATTTCCCCAAGTTTGCGCTCTCGATACGTTGAAAAAATGCACGCGCTTTTGGTGCCTAACG
>CAZNAK010000537.1:0-403 GCA_964570645.1 uncultured Cytophagales bacterium
CCAACTGCCTTGCCACTTTCGGTTCTTTTTATTTTTACCATCAATGGTTAATGAAACGTCCGCGCGATGATAGGCAGGCATACGATCACCGTTTCTATCCAGAGGATCGTAATATTCGAGGTTGCGTCCCTCAATTTCATACTTGCCTACAGGAAATGAAACCGCTGCCCCCGTCGCGTACACCCAGTTAAAGCCCAGCGTGATGCGGTCGTTAAACTGGTGCGTGAGTACAACAGAAATATCATGGCGACGGTCATAACGTGGACTGTATGCCTGCCCACCGTTGATACCATCAATTTTACGTTGCGTTTTTGAAAGCGTGTAACTAATCCAACCAGTGGTTTGCCCTATGTTTTTTCGTACCAAAAACTCCGCTCCGTAAGACCACGCATCTCCGACCAAC
>CAZNAK010000537.1:413-2010 GCA_964570645.1 uncultured Cytophagales bacterium
GCCGTGGGAGTCGATGATCAAAACGCCGATGTCCACCCCCATCTCTGACATCAAACTGATTATCCATATATTTGTAATAGACTTCTACAGAAGTTTCAAAGCGATTATCTGCGAAGTTTCGGAAATAACCCAAGGCCACCTGATCCGCAATTTGCGGCTCTAGGTAACGCTGTGCAGGAATCCAGCGGTCAAAAGGCAGCCCCGCCGTATTTGGCGATGCGATTTGGATATACTGGCGCGTGCGGTTATAAGAGGCTTTAATAGAGCTTGATTTGTCAAGAGAGTAGCGAATCCCTAAACGCGGCTCAAGTCCGTGATAAAAGTTTCTGCCCGAAAGCCCCCCGTCGTAAGTGACCGTATCCACGATATTTGCATCGCTGATCTCGCCCCCTTCGCCATAGACATACTCTACGCCTTTGCCCACGCTCTGAAAGGATGAATACCGAATACCGTATTGAATGGATAGCTTATCGTTTACTTCTTGCTTGTTACCGATGTAAAAGGCGTTTTCCCAAGCGAAAGCCTCATCCAATCCAAATTCCTCAAAAATGGACGCATCGTCGAGCGGTTTGATCTGAGCAGGCTCAAAGCGATGAAAAATTTGCGTCATCCCGAAGGAAATGGTGTTTTTGGTGTTCAGGAAGTAGTTAAAGTCGGTCTTGAGTTCGTAATCCTGTAAGCTGGAACGCCACTCAAAGTTTTGTGAGCCGTCGTCAATATCAAATCCGTAATCAAAGTTGGAGTAAATTAAGGTCGTATTAAGGAAAAGGCGTTGATTAAAAACGTGATTCCAGCGAACAGTTGCCGTCGCATTTCCCCAGTTCAGCCCAAAAGCATCGTCAAACTTGAATACGTCACGTCCAAAATAGCCCGAGACAAAAATGCGATCTTTTTCTGAAATGCGGTAGTTTGCCTTAGCATTGAGGTCATAAAAGTACAGGGTGTTGCTGTTGATGTCGGGGTTGTTCGATAGGTTTAAAAATACGTCGGCGTAGGTGCGTCTTCCCGAAATCATAAACGACGATTTGTCCTTTACAATCGGGCCTTCCAGCGTCAAACGACTTGAAATAGAACCGATTCCGCCCGATGCTTCAATATTTTTGTTATTCCCTTCCCGCATACGGATGTCGATGATGGAAGAAAGCCGTCCGCCGTACTGCGCCGGGATTCCGCCCTTGTAAAGCTGTACATCTTTGACTGCATCAGGGTTAAAGACCGAAAAGAAGCCTAGCAGGTGAGAGGCATTATAAACGGGGGCATCGTCCAACAAAATTAGGTTCTGATCATTTGCTCCCCCCCGAACGAAAAGCCCCGAAGTGCCCTCAGAGGCATTTTGTACCCCAGGGAGAAGTGTCAGTGTTTTGATGATATCCACCTCACCAAAGACGGCAGGGATCACCTTAACTTGCTCAATCTCTAGTTCATTTTTACTCATATTGACGGACTTTACACTCTTGTCCTCCGCCTCCCCGATGATCTCTACTACTTCCGTTACAATCCCCTCTTCGCTTAGTTCAAAGTCAAGTGTGAGATTTTTGGTCAGTTCAATGTTACGTTCTATCGTTTGAAAACCGATGTAGGAGATCCGAATGGTGTA
>CAZNAK010000538.1:0-1994 GCA_964570645.1 uncultured Cytophagales bacterium
AAGTTGATTTTAAAAGAACCAAGTTTGAATGTTTTTCCAAATAAAAGTAAAAGCGTGCGTACTCGCAAACACTTTCTCACCTTTTTAAACATTCTATTCAGTGATTATTTCAAAGCTACAAATAATCTTAGAAAAGTCATCTTTCAACTGAAAAAAATCTCTTTGCGGCCTTCGCAATCGCTTGTAATAACGCAAACGGCCTACCAAAGTTGCATTATTCCAAAAAAAATATAGACTTTTTTTAGCCTATTTTATTTTTGGAAGAGTAAATGAGGTTTATTAGTTTGCAAACTAACGTTAATTAAGCCTTTGCTAACCCAGCGATTAAATATGATCGTATTTTTTAATAATATCGCATTTCACTTCACAACTGAGTCCACACCCGCGCCCCGCAGAGAAATAAAAATGGTCGCCAACGCCAAGGGAGTCTGGCGTGTCGTTGAGCCACTACTTCTGAGGAAGACAAGAGATTTTGATGAGCTTTTTTTTGTGTCCAAACAGCCACAGGTACAATTTGACGCATTTAGGAAGTACTTTACCGAAGTTCCTGCGGCGGGCGGTATCATTCGTAAGGGCGATAAATTCTTGCTGATGAAGCGTCGTGGCTTTTGGGATCTCCCCAAAGGAAAAATTGATCCCGGGGAAACCGAAGAGGATGCGGCTGTTCGGGAAGTAAAGGAAGAATGCGGTGTTGTGGTTCGTATTCTTCGATACATCACCACCAGTTGGCATATTTACACGGCCAATGGTCAGCTTATGCTCAAGCCTACCACATGGTTTGAAATGATCTGTCTTGATGACTCAACTATGCAGCCTGAAACCCGAGAGCAGATCACGGAACTCCGTTGGGAAACCCACAATAAAGCCCGTCTGATGCTTCGAAACTCTTTTGCTTCTTTGCAGAAAGTGTTTCGAGACTTTGAGCAGGCTTAGAACCTTTCCAAAACCTCCTCCAAGCTCAGTTTTTCCTGCTCGCCCGTTTTCATATTCTTAAAGGCGAGTTTTCCTTCCGCCATTTCATCGTTTCCAATCAGGACCACGAAAGGGATATTCTTCTTGTTAGCATAATCGAGTTGCTTTTTGAGTTTAGTCTGGTCAGGATAAAGCTCTGCTGAAATACCCGCCTCACGGAGCTTTCGCAGGATGGGGAAACCATACGTCCGCGCTTTTTCATCAAAACCCACGATCAGGATCTGTGTTAAGATAGCGGCATCTTTAGGGAATAGATTTAGTCCTTCCATCACATCATAAATCCGATCTGCCCCAAAAGAAATTCCCACACCGGACATATTTTTGAGTCCAAAAATTCCCGTTAGGTCATCGTAGCGTCCGCCCGAACCTATACTTCCCATTTTAAAGTCTTTGGCCTCTACCTCGAAGATGCACCCCGTGTAGTAATCTAGTCCACGCGCCAAAGTCAGGTCGAACCTAATCTCATTCTGAAGTGTAATCTCCTCCAAAAGGGAAGTCACCCGCCGAAGTTCAGCAATGCCTTTTTGTCCCGCCTCACTGTCCTCGAAAAAGCTTTCAATCTCCGATAAGGCAAATCCTTCTGTGCCAACTTTTGTCACGAATGTATGCACATTCTCGATGACGGATGCTGAGAGGTCACGTTGAACAAGCTCTTTGGCGACTCCTTCCCAACCGATTTTATCAATTTTATCAAGGGCAATCGTAATATCCATCATTCTGTCGGGTGCTCCGACCGCTTCGGCAAGCCCCTGAAGAACTTTTCGGTTATTCAGACGGATCGTCACACGAATCCCAAACTGAGTAAACACTTCATCAAAAATTTGTAGTAACTCGGCTTCTGTAAATAATGACTCGGTACCGATTACGTCAGCATCACACTGAAAAAACTCTCGATACCGTCCTTTTTGAGGTCGATCTGCTCGCCAAACGGGTTGAATTTGATAACGCCGAAACGGAAACGTAATCTCGTTTTGGTGCATTACTACATAACGCGCAAAAGGTACTGTCAGATCATAACGTAA
>CAZNAK010000539.1:0-1984 GCA_964570645.1 uncultured Cytophagales bacterium
AAGAAGAACGGTGGCAAAAAATTATCCCTGCCGATACCATCCGGTGGATCACCGACCTGACGATTGATAGCCGTAATAACAAATGGATTGGAACGCCAGAAAGTGGACTATTACTCGTCGATGAAAAGGGCGAGTTCATTGAGCAATATCCAATTTACCGTCCTGACAGTACGCAGAGCCATCTGGTAAATACCGTTGTGGTAGATTATGATAATATCGTTTGGGTCGGTACTGCCGAGGCGGGTGTATGGCGATACGATGGATCAGGATGGGATATTTTTGGAACAGAAGAAGAATATTTACCTACCAATACCATCACAGACCTAGCCGTAGATCATTACAACAATAAATGGATCGGAACAGGGATGGGGCTTTTTGCCACCACAACGGGTGCAAAATGGGATTTGTACGATATTTATAGCCAAGTTCGAGATATTTATCCTGATGGTAAAGATAACATTTGTGTGGTCGTATTTGACCGTCGTCGCTTGGAGTGGATCAACTGCACAAACGAGCTTTACAAAGGCGTAAGCAAAGCAAGTAAAAAGGACTTTTTTAACGTCAAAGAAGTCATCATCGACAAAAACAAGATCGTCTGGGCAACGAGCGCAGAAGGTATCCTTCGTCTCGAACTGAACGAAAAAGAAAAAGGGCGTTGGCAGGTATTGAATGCCAGTAACTCCGACTACACAGGCGATTACGCCACAGCAATGGAAATAGATATTACGGGACGTTACGCGTGGGTGGGAACCGAAGGAAGTGGAATTTTCAAAGTTGACCTCGAAATTCCCGAGGAAGAAGCCGACCTGCCACTCGAACCTATGTTAGCCGCACTTGACCGAGCAGATGAAAAAGCCAACGAACTCCTAGCGCGTCGCGAAAAAGAATATCAGGATAGCTTACTTGCCGTCCGCAAAAAGTACATTGAAGATAGCTTAGCTTTGGCGCGTACTGAGGCAGTTAAGGATAGCCTTGAAGCCGCCCAACAAAAGGCGGAACGCGATAGCCTCCGTGCGGCGGAAGCTACTGCAAAAAAGAAAGCCGAAGAAAAGGAAAAAGAGAAAGTTGTTGTAGAGAAGGAAGAGCCTGTGGTAGTCAAAAAGACCGTTGATATTAAAGGTAAAACCCTTTCCGAAGGAGAAACTATTCAGGTAGAGAACATCAATTTTGCTCCACTGAGTGCAAAGCTCTCCGACACCCGGGGATTAGAAGAGGTTTATCAGTTTCTGGTCGAAAATCCTAGCGTTACCGTAGAACTGGGCGGACACACCGACCGCGATCCCGCCGATTCACATCCCAACTACGATAAAATTAGCAGGCAGAATGCACAGCTTTCAGCCCGTCGTGCGCAAGCCGTTGCCGAATATCTCCAGAAACGCGGAATCATATCGGAACGGATTATGACAAAAGGTTACGGAGGCTCAGACCCCTTGTTTTCGTACAACAGTCGTAAGAATCGACGGGTAGAATTGAAGGTCATCAAAATCCGTTAGTCATTCTTCTGGAATAACCAAGTCCCTCAATATGATTAGCGTGTGTTTTCACGGGGAAATTTGTATCTTTGAACATTGTTTGCCTACTATTTTTTTGATAAAAACAGATGATGCTCAAACAATTTTGTCTCATGTTGGGGCTTTTGGTATTCTTTCCGACCATGGGATACGGTCAGGAAGTGCTTGATCTCTCGTCGTCTCAGCAAGTTTACGTACTCGGAAAACATACGCACGTCTTTGAAGATCAGGATGTCGACCTCACCTTTGAAACAGCCAAATCATTGGAGTTTTGGGAAAACTTTCAGCCTTCAACGCAAGATAAACCGAACTTTGGCTACACCGAATCCGCTATTTGGTTTAGTTTTACGCTAAAAGTTACCGATACAACAAGTTGGCTCTTACACCTAGAAACTCCCCTACTAGAGGACATTACACTTTGGCAACAATCTTCCAAGGGGACATGGAGCAAGCGGAAGTTCGGTGACCTCTAC
>CAZNAK010000540.1:0-1983 GCA_964570645.1 uncultured Cytophagales bacterium
ACTGGCTGAAATGGAAGACCGGCAAGTGGAAGATCAAGGTTCAGATCGGCTCGGCTCAAGCGGAGTTCGAGCAGGAAATTGGCGTCCGGACTGAACAGTATTTTTGTTTTGGGACGATACCAGATGAGACACCATCCTCGACAGGCGTTCTACAGAGAATTGTTGATCAATGGGCCTGCCCCTACACCATTGGAGCACTGCTTCGTGTTCCAGGTGGTGGTGTCAATAACCCAGCCGGGAGTCATTTCATTCCCCTTGATGAAGCGAATCGAGTTTATGTAATCCATCGACTTCTCACTTCGACCAGAAACCTTGACCCGGTTCCGGCACTAAAAGCTGACAAGGGACTAGACACCGCCTGTGGCCTTGACCGCTACAAGCACTATCGGTTTTTTTCGGGCACTCAGTTCAAGTTTAAGGTGAAGGATAACAAACTTGCCGCACCACCAGAGTTCGTTGATGAACCGACGGATTTGGTTGGCTCGACTCCGACCCCATGCATGTCATCAAACTCAGGTGGAGGGCCTAAAGGGGATAAGCACCCAGATAGTGGGAAGGTTACAGGGCCTGACGGTTCCAGTTCCGCGAAATCTGGCGATGGCGAATTTTCCTTCGTAACAAAAAATCGAGTTGGGGCAGCAGGGACAAGCGGTTGGAAAGTAATCACAGGGCGTGAAATGCCCTGGGTATTTTTCCGTTTCCGTTTTGAAGCAAAAGACGACGGCCTCATTGATACTAGATTTGGAAATGGCGCGAGCAATAATGCAAATGGTCCAGACCTAACTAAAGACTACTCCTTGGTGCCGACAATTTTTGTTTATCGTCGTTATTACGATCTTTCCGAGAACAAGTGGAAGCTTCAGCAAGTTCAGAAACTTGACGAACAACGACGCCCTTTCATGTCGATAGGTGCGCCAATCTCAGGAGCAGCCTACGTGCTACCATAATATGAAAAACTTAATCTTCATTTTTGTCATTACCTGCATGAGCACTTTAAGCGCTGGGCCGATAAAAGACATGGCCACTAACGACCCTGATGGAACGATAAATTTTATTCGCACGGCAGACTATCCAGTCTTGCTGCAGTTCGTCCGTGACGCCTACGCGGAATATAGAGCAGAAAATGACGATCCAACACTCGAATATGTTTTTTATCTAGCAATGAACGAAGCTTCATTAGCAAATCAGATCCCGTTGGCTACGGACTTCTCCCTCGCCCAAACGAGTCTAGCCATTAAAGAGATCGGTGCACGTGCTGTGTGGTTGGCGATGCTCAAAGGAGCAACGCCAGCCCCGACACAAAAAGACGCTGCGATTGCGAAGCTAAAATCAGAGTTGGCCGCTCTTTCCTCGCCCAGCCAAGAGGCGTTTGATTTTGCGCGATATGCCGCGAATGCACTTATATTGTTAGGAGACGATGCGGGGCTTGATGTCTTTTTGACGTCAAAAGAAGATGTTAGCACTTACAGTCAGAAAGATAATTGGACGCCCACTAGCGCAGCAGCCACATTCCAAGGATTATCGGAACAATACACCCAGCTAGCAAATGATCAGAATATTGACGATAATGACGTTGAGAAAACTATGGCAGCCGTTTATCTCAGGGCAAAAGAGAGGCGAGATCAGAATAAGGAAGTAAAGCCCTTAACGCCGATTGCCAACTTAGACCAATTGAAAAAATAGTGAGACCTTCGTCCAAGATTATTTTATGGCTAGTTCTTGGGGTCTCCGTGTTGGGATTGGCTATCGTGTTTTTGGTATTTAGAATTTTCTTTAAAAGTCTTGGCTAAAATCGTGACCCCGCGAAAACTCACTTGGGCAACCGTCTTTGCTGGCGGACTGCTTCTTGTATTGCTCATCGTGAGTGGGTTCCTACAAATCTTCGGTCGTGGTGCATTTTGAAACTTCCAGCCGTCAACGTGAAGCAACGCCGAGCCGCTGTCGCGCGTGGCAACGAACGCCAACCCTCGTCAACTCCCGATG
>CAZNAK010000541.1:0-1977 GCA_964570645.1 uncultured Cytophagales bacterium
TATTACGGAAAATGCGCCCAAAATGCTCTTTGTCGGCAAAAATTTCGGCTTGCATCGGAAGAAATATCCCCGCACTATCCACCAAGTAAACTATTGGCAACTTGTTTTCAATGCAAACCTCCTGCGCCCGAAGGTTTTTCTTTCCCGTAATCGGAAACCAGGCTCCTGCTTTTACCGTCGCGTCATTGGCAACAATTACGCACATCCGACCGCTTACCTTACCGATTCCCGTCACAACCCCGCCTGACGGACAGCCGCCATACTCGGCATACATTCCGTCGCCTGCAAAGGTTCCGAACTCCAAAAACTCACTTTCTTGGTCGATCAGATAGGCAATGCGGTCACGGGCGGTGAGCTTTCCTTTTTTACGGTGCTTTTCGATTTTCTTTTCTCCACCGCCAAGCTTTACTTTTTCTCGCTTCGCATGAAGGCGAAATACTTCATTCTTGAGGTGATCTTCGTTAATGTTAGTCTCGATTTCTTTTTTGGTCATGTTGTGTGTGATTTTGAATACAAATCGCAGTGCTAAGATAGCGTTTTCAAAACCATTATCTTTGAAAATTCGTATATTGTTCCAGATCACCTAAATTATATTGATTATGCAAGTACAAGGTATTCTTAAGTTAGTATTGTTCGTCATTGCAGGCATGTTTATGGTCTCGTTGGTAGCAAAGGTTTTTAAGCTCACCATCAGCCTAGCGATTATTGGTGCGATTGGCTACGTGGGGTATCGCGTTTTGAGTAAAAAATAAACCTTACTGTAAAATACCCTAAGGGTTTTCAAAATCCTTGGGGTATGTTTTTCTATGTTCTGGAACCGCTTACGTTCTCTTTTTTCGGAGGACACTGTCGTACCTAATCTGGCACTTGATACTCGCTTTGGTCGTTATTCGGATGCCTTTCCTGCGCCTGAGCAGGTAGAATTGCGTCAAAATTCTCGTTTTCTGTTCGAGGAAGGGGAGTATCTGGAAGCTTATGAAGCTTTTTTCCGTTCGCTGCAAGACGACACCGAGGAAAATGTCGAGTTATCCGTTTATCCAGAAATCCAGCGGATTGATTTTAAGGTTTATCAGGGTTCAAAGGTTGTTTTTGGCTACGCCTCACCTAAAGAGGTGGTGGCGGAAGTACGCGTGGTACGTGCGCCCGAGTTGCAGGTGGCACTCAGTCGAAAGTTGATCGAGCTAAATCATTCGCTTTTGTACAGTTGTTTTTCGCTCAATGAAGATCAGACGGTCTGTATGCGGTTTTCAACGCAAGCCATTGACGGTTATCCCGATAAGCTATACAGTGGTTTACGTGAAATCGCCATCTCTGCCGACCGTCAAGACGATGTTTTATTGGATGAGTTTCCCATTCTTGAGCATCTTGATAATCAGCACATCATTCCTAGTTCAGGTGCTGAGAAATCCCTCAAAATGGAATTTTTTCAGCAATCGCTACAAAAGTTACGTGATGATATTGAACGTTGGGAGAGTGTGGATGCCAGTGGAGCGGTTTCGTATTTGATTTTGGACTGGACTTATAAAGTTGATTACCTGCTCAAGCCTGAGGGACCTATTTTGAGTCGTCTCGAAAAGATCCATCAGCTTTATTTTGATAACAAAAGCTTGGCTTCGGCAGAGCGAAATCTACGTATGCGGCGCGAGTTGGAGCGTTTGTCAGAGCTGTCAGAGGCGCAAATTCGGCAGAACTTTTATCAAACGCGCTCGACTTTTGGGGTAGCCCGTCCCCTTACGCAAGGCGAATGGAAGGAGTTTTCACAGAAATATTTAAAGACCTTGGAGTGGTGTAGGCAGAATAATCAAGGCGAAATGGGGCGTGTCGTGACGGAGTTTATGGTTGGCTACGCGTTTTTTAACTTTGGAATGCCGTTATTTTTTCGGGCAATACTGCATCTATTGATGCAGATTTTCAATGCAGATTACTTTTCGATGCTTTCGGAAGAGGCTTCCCCCTTGTTTTTGTCATCAGGTGAGT
>CAZNAK010000542.1:0-1976 GCA_964570645.1 uncultured Cytophagales bacterium
TATTCTTTCAAAGTTTTGGATTTTTATATAATTTCACCTAACGGGCTGCGATTTATACCCTGTTTTTGTAAAGATACGAAGTATTTTACGACTCATCCCTAATTTTCTTTGATCGCCTTTGGAAAGTGGAAACGTTTTATGAGTTGAAGTACCTACGAGTCCGTTCGAGATCGGGGGAGGGCGATCCCGACGAGGTTCGGGACTCCGAAACGCTAGAAATCGCCGCCGAAAGTAAAGCAACCACCCTCACCGACAGGCTCAAAGCAGGCGATAACGTACGTGTCACCAACACAGGTGGGCAAGCGCTCCAAGCCTATTTTATCACCACAGAAGAAAAAGCCATTGAAGCCATCACCATAGAAGGCGGGCAATCGGGAACGCTTACCGCAGGCGCAAACGACGTAGCCTTACAACTCGAAAACACGGGAAGCCGTGCCGTAGAGGTGGTTGTGGAGTTATTGTAAAAAGCAAAGACTACAAAAGTTTCCAAAACTTTTGTAGTCTTCTAACAATCGCAAAGAAAGTTACTCCACCGTAAACCGCACGCCTGCATAGACCATCCGCCCAAGAATTGGGGCAAAGATCATACTTGCCTCAAAGTTGGGGTTAGAAGGGTCGTCGGCAGAGATAATCGGGTTTTCCTGACGGAAATTCAAGAGATTTTCGCCGCCCAGATATACCTCCCACTTCGGACTGAACACGTGTGTGACCTGTGCGTTCCACGTCATAAAGGGATCACTCTCCGAAGGCGAACGGAACTCAGCAGGCTTTCCCGAAGTATCTGGAAGTCGCTGCACTCCAAACCATTGCCCCGTAAGGTCAAATTTCCAGTGTTCTTGTAGCGTTTCGTATGCCAAGTTGAGGAATACGCGGTCTTTTGCCACAAAGGGAACACGCCGTAATTCCCCGCCAATCGTCGCCTGAAGGTCATAGTATTTGTATGCCGCCGAGACATCCAAACGAGGTAAAAGCTCATAATCCACCTGCACCTGAAAGCTATTTCCGAACGACTTACCGTCCAAGTTTTCAAAGCTTACTTCGTAAGGGCTGCTGTCAAGGTCAGTAATAATCTGATTCTCGAAACGGCTGTGATAATAGTCCAAGACAACATTCAGGTAACGGTTTACACCCACGGTAAACTGCTGCGAAAAGTTCCCGCCAAAGTTCCACGCAATTTCAGGCTCAAGGTCAGTCGCCCAGAAGATTTGGCGGTTGTTTTGGAGGTAAGAAAACTGCTCAGGAATGGGGTTGGCATACCGTAATCCTCGTCCCGCCGAAACTCGTGCAATGCTATTTTTGGAAAACTGATACATCGCATGAAGGCGCGGTGTGAGGAACAATCCGTGGAGGTTGTGCGCGTCTGCCCGTAAGCCTGACACTAACGTAAATTCCTTCGAGAGTCGCCATGTGTGCTCAGTAAACACCCCAGGAACGACTTCCTCGCGTGGCCGTGAAAGGCTGTCGAGCTGTTGGTCGTAACGGTCATACATAAAGCTCGCACCCAGCTTGATTCCATGCCTTGATGCGTCTAATTTGTTTACATAACGCGTTGAGGTTTCCAAAATGCTATTCCAAGAAACAAAGGTCTGATTTGCTTCAAAGCGATGGTCTCCCCAAAGGCTCGTTTGCTCATGTCGGGCAATAGAAAACTGGTTTCCGAGACTGAGTTTTTCATGTTCAGGGAAGAAAAAGCCAATCTTTCCGAAGATCTCACCGCGTTGGGTTTCGCTTCTGAATCCAAAACGCTCGGGCGTATTGATGCGGTCTCGGCTTACGTCGGTTTGTCCGCCCAAACGGTCGTCGTAAAGGGCTTTTACGCCGATTTGAAACATCATATTTTCACCCTTGTATTTCCAGCGATTCAACACATTGGCGTGCCGCGATTCAGGAATGTCCCGAAAGCCGTCGCCGTTTCTGTCCACGGCATTTTCGAGAACGCTGCCGTGTAAGAGCAAAGCCGTCGCCAACTTATCCGA
>CAZNAK010000543.1:0-1972 GCA_964570645.1 uncultured Cytophagales bacterium
CTATTGATCGAAAGGAAAACCCCATTCATGTTAGGCTTCATCTCGTCGTTACTCGTCGCAAAAAGGGTGTAAGCGATTGCGCTTGAGAGTACTTCCGAAGCTACTTCAATCTGATTTGTAGTATCCACCTCTGTGGGGCGCGGATAATCTTCTGCGTTTTCTCCTGCCAGTTTATAACGTCCGTTTCCTGAACTGACCTCTACGCCAAAGTTTTCGTTGTCAATGGTAATGCTGACGGGCTGCTCGGGGAGGTTACGAAGGGTTTCGAGAAGCATCTTCGCTGGAACGGCAACACTCCCGGCACTATCCGCTTCAATGTCCATGGTGGCGATGATTGAAGTTTGGAGGTCAGAGGCTGTGATGGTTAATGAGTCCTCCGTGATGTCGAATAAAAAGTTTTCGAGAATCGGAATAACTGGATTGCTCGGCACAACACCACGGAGTGCATTAAGCTGTTTGAGAAGTACGGCAGAAGAAATGACAAATTTCATGGGCTAAGAATAGAAATCAGTGAAGGTTACAAAACTAACAAAAGTGCCCGAAAATGTCCTACTTTTTCTCAGACTATACCAAAATTGGATTACTTCTTCTGACTCAAACAAATTTAGACGCATTTACGTAGTGAAAAGTAAATAAACGTACTCCCGAATGATCAAGAAAATATTAATTATTGCAGCTGTCTTTGTAGGGCTTATCCTGATTGCCTTGGTAGGTCTTGGGTATTACTTTAAACCGAGTAAAGATACGATGCTCCAATTCATTAAAAATAACCCCGACCGTGCGGCTATTAAGCTGGTGCGTAATCGTACCGAACTCGTTAAGCAAAATGCTGATAAGCGGATGCCTCTGGCGAGTACAGTCAAAATTATCCTTGCCATTGAGTATGCTGAACAGGTTGCGGCGGGAGACCTTCTCCCCGACGAACTCACTCCCCTCAAAGAGCTTGATAAATTTTATGTCCCTAACACGGACGGCGGTGCGCATCCTCAGTGGCTGAAAAGCGTAGAAGATAAAATTGAGGAACAGAAAGTTTCGATTCGCCAGATTGCCAAAGGTATGATTCGATATAGTTCTAATGCGAATACCGAGTGGTTATGTCACAGACTTGGACTGGAAAATATCAACGCACGTATCAAGCAGTTAGGTATCAGAAAGCACTCGGATATGTATTACATCGTTGCCGCTTTATTTGTGGGCAAGGAGGAGTTTCCGAGTTTGAAAGGGGAGGAATTGGCGGCTAAACTCAGAACGCTTTCAGACCGCGATTACATCCGTAGTTGTGAAAAAATCCACAAAAAGCTAGTGCAAGACACGACGTACAAGAAAGAAATTGGTGATCTGACGATGGAGGTTCAGCGGGTTTGGTCGGATCGCCTACCTGCCTCTACGGTATCGGAATACGTCAGTTTGATGCAAAAGATTAACTCGCGTGACTACTTTGCCCCTGCTGTACGGGTGCATATTGACGACTTGATGGAGTTTTTGCTCGAAAATGAGAAAAATCGTGAGTGGCTAAAACACACGGGGATGAAAGGTGGCTCAACGGCTTTTGTGCTCACAAAGGCACTCTATGCAACTGATAAGCAGGACTATACGACTGAGTTAGCCTATTTTATTAACGATATGACGGTCTGGGAGAGTGTGCGTTTACAGCCGAGCATGAACGCTTTTGAACTGGCCATTCTTCGGGATGAGGTATTTCGGAAAAAAGTAGTAGCGGAATTGAAATGATTTTACTGGTTTGGGTCAACATTTATGTCACCAAGAGGTCTACACGTGTCTGTACGGCTTTTTCTGCTCTTCGAGATGACCTATCTTGAAAATTTGTCAGTTTTATCATGCTTTCTGGGTCATTTTGCCAACTTTGTATTGCTGCCTGCTCGCCCCCAGCATTTTTTCTGATTTGTTCGTGTCCCAAATCGCATTTCGTCCTCAAAAAAAACCGTTTTGGCTGGGTGCTTTGCGTTAAAAC
>CAZNAK010000544.1:0-1971 GCA_964570645.1 uncultured Cytophagales bacterium
CCATTTTTCGACCAACTCATCAAAAGAAAGTTGCTCTTGCGCTAATGCGTACTCCTGCAAACGCCATCGCCAGAGTCCGTCACCCACAAAAACGCCTACCTTTTGTTCGCCTGACTCATCCACCAAAAGTAAGGGCTTTTCTGTTTTGATGCTTCCAATACGTTGATAGAGCAGGACTTGCGTCGCTCCCGAAACTTTGTAATTCCCAAAGGGAACAGCTACGGGCGGGTAGTCCTGAAAAACCTCTCTGCGCTCTTCGTCAAAGAGAAATTTATCAAAGTTAGTATTGTAAACAAGGGCAACTCGATCTTGCTGATTACCCAACTGCTGAATACTCAGCCCAAGGTTCAACGCATTAAAGTTTGTTAAATCTGTCCCTGATGCAATGACATAAGCTTTCGGTGTTTTTCGTTCTTGAAGTTCCCGAAAAAGGCTTTGCGCGTTCGGCGAGGGCATCTGATGAAAAATAATAAGGTCATATTTTGATGTGAGTTTGAGCGGAAAAATGTTTGGAATAGCGAGTTCTACTTCATAATTCTCGTTTTGCTCAATAGCTGCCCGTAATGCTTTTATGTCGGGATGGGGCGCGGAGGCAGCAAGTAAAATTTTTTGTTTGCTGTCCAGCACTTCTACGTACGTGTTACGTATGTTGTTGACCCTCGTAAACTCTCCTTCCAACGGAGAGGCTTGTACGACAAATCGTTGAACACCTTCCTTTTTGGCTTCTACCAGAAAGCGGACTTCTTTGAGGGCCTGTGTATTTGCGCCAAATTGTATCACTTTCTGATCAACGACGGAACCATTTTGTGAGAGCGTCACGACAAGCTCGCGTCCGCTAAACCCATTTTGGCTCACCTCGGCTATAATTGGAAACCGATTTCCTAGATACGATAAGCGGTTGGCTTTTACACTCCGAAGGTTTACGTCACGACGTGGTACTGTATCGCCGATACCTAGGGTGTGCAGTTTAAAATTGTACGGCGAGAAGTTTGGGGAAGCTCCTAAATTGAAAATCCCGTCCGAAAAAAGTACAACGCCCGCAAGATTGCTTCCCTCATAGTCAGATTCAATATCCTTTAAAAAGGCACTTAAGTTAGTACTCGGATATGAAAAAGTGGGCTGTTCTGCCGCCGAAAGGTTTCGATATTCTACCTGGAAGCCCTTTTCATTGAGCTTACCCTGCATGGATCGCAACTCTTTATGAACTTTTATAACCTCGGAGGAGTCGTTTAGGAGCGGTAAAGATTCCGAGTCGTCAGTTGCAATCACCCAGACAGGGTCCTCAAAGCGGTTTCGGGTTTGTCTAACAAAAATACCTAATAATAACGCGGCTACTAAGGCTACTAAAACTGTGCGTGTCCCTGCTAGCATCCAGTTTGTTTGACGGTTCCAGGGTGCGTCTTTGGTGTAAAGTAAGTAGGCGTAAGCGATTCCTGCCAAAATGCAAGGGATAAGGTAGGCAGACGGGTATTCGGTTAGGAGTTGGGTTGTATCCATGAAGTAAATGAACGAGAAGGTAAGCGGCTTTACTAGCTATTTCTTCGATTTTGATGTATTTTAACTCGAAAACACCTTCCAAGGTTTAGCTCTATCAGACTCACTTCAATTTCTTTTTGTATTTTCAAACAATGAGTATAACTACTTTTAAGGACTGGACACTCACCAAGTTGGATAAGGCTTTTGGTCTGCATCAAATCTTTATCGAAGAGTCCGCTTTAATGCAGGAATGGATTGCTCGCGCCCAGCAACAAGTCTTGTCCGATTTTGAGCAGCAGACCTTAAGAAGTTTGCAGGTTCCGCTTCAAATGGGCGGAAAATCATGGAACAAGACAAAGCTAGAAAGTAAGTTTATTAGCCAGCCCCTTAATGATGACGGCACAGCTCAATGATAGAGAAATTGGCTACTTTCTGGAGCGTCCCTTAAAGGCAGTTATTGGTGACTACGAACTTTCAGGTATCGTGAATGGAATG
>CAZNAK010000545.1:0-1966 GCA_964570645.1 uncultured Cytophagales bacterium
GAACTCCTTCTTCAGCTCACCCAAGATAAATGCGATATGCTGGATCAGTACAATGAGGGGGATATTGTGTTGGCGCGAGTCGCCCTAGAGGGTAGAAGCTGGCAACGTAGCCCAAGCGATCCCATGCGCTGGTTTAACTCGCTTAAAGTTTTTGGGATGCAACGTGCCGAAAGCGGAGGAGGAAGCGACATTCCGCCACCACCCGCACCACCAGAAGACGACGGTGTGAGTGCCGATGATTTACCGTTCTAGCCCTGCACTTATGTTTCATGTTCCCCGTGGAGACGCTCCAGTGGGGTGTCTTTCTGAGGTGAAATATCTTAGTGAGGAGTCTCTGAGACAGGTTTTGATACAACCTGCTAACCTTTAGTAAAAACTCATTCAAAAGAAAGGCTTCAAATGTCTCTTAGTTCAGTCATCTGAAGATTAATATTTTATAGAGCCTTAGCGAGGCTTTTTCAGTCGCTAATCCTATTCTAAAGCGGGAGTATCTGTTTTTTAGTCGCATTATGACTGCCTCCGCGAGCGGTTTTTAAGAAATGGAAGACGAAAGAAATAAGCCATTTTCCCCTACCTTTACACCATGAAATTTCGATTTGACGTTCTATTAAAAGGTATGGCGATGGGAGCTGCCGACGTGGTACCGGGCGTGTCGGGCGGTACGATTGCCTTTATTTCAAGGATTTACGAAGAGTTGTTGGACTCCATAAATGCGGTGAACCTCACCGCATTTCGGACGCTGTTTCGGGAGGGGTTTGGGGCGTTTTGGGCGCAAATCAACGGCAGCTTTTTACTTCCCCTGTTTCTGGGTATCGGTGTCAGTGTACTTTCGTTGGCAAAGCTGATTAAGTTCCTCCTTAGCGACTATCCAATTTTACTTTGGGCGTTTTTCTTGGGACTTATCGTCGCTTCTGTCATTTTTGTGGCACGACAGATTCCAAAATGGAGCGTTTCGTCCTTGATCTTCTTGCTCATCGGAACCCTAGTCGCCTATCAGATCACGGTTATCTCGCCCGCGCAAGGGCCGACGGCACTTTGGTTCGTTTTTGTATCGGGCCTTGTTGCCATTTGTGCGATGATTTTACCGGGTATTTCGGGAAGCTTTTTGCTTCTCTTGATGGGAATGTACGGAACGATTATCGGGGCAATAACGGATCGTAACCTGCTGGTTTTGGCTGTATTTAGTGCGGGTGCGCTGGTGGGGTTGGCGAGTTTTTCCCGTATTCTTTCGTGGACGTTTAAACGTTATGAAGCTCCAACGCTGGCCATTCTGACGGGCTTTATGGTCGGCTCATTGAACAAGGTATGGCCTTGGAAGCACACGATAGAGACGCGCCTCAATCGGCACGGCGAAGAAGTCCCCTTTCTGCAAGAGAATACATTTCCTTGGAATCATGAGGTCATTACAGGCCAAGACCCACAGACAATTTTTGCTATTTTGTGTGTGATACTAGGGTTTTCGCTGGTTTTTTTTCTTGAACGCTGGGGAAACAACAAAAAGTAAAATCCGACGTTTTGGATTCATGAGAGCTATATTTGGATTATTACTTGTTTTTTGTGGCGGAGGCGCAGCTTGGGCACAGAGTATTCCACAGGTTAAAAACCTACAAGTGGTAGAAACGACAAACTTCTCGTCGGCAGAACGTCCCAAGAGTATCGTTTTTGTGCCTATGCAATTTGGTAAGCACAAATCGGAGTCAAAAAAAGTACCGCTCCCGACCGAAAACGTAACCGCAATTCGTATTTATTATACGGATTATCCAAAAGGACGGGACTTCTCGCGCCTCAATCAATGGCGGATTAGTGAAGTTATTCAGCGTTATCCCGAACTGATTAATGTCCCTATCGAAAAATGGCAACTCATTAAACAAGTTGATCTTGAAAACGAGAAAGAGGCACGTAACTGCTTTCGCGGTGTCGTGATTCAGTGTGCTGAGGACGAAAAAAAGATGACAAAAGTACCGTT
>CAZNAK010000546.1:0-1964 GCA_964570645.1 uncultured Cytophagales bacterium
TAGGTGAATCAAATTTCTAATCACTATGCAAGCTATTTCATGGTCATATCTGGGGCGGTCGGGGCAAGGGTATAGTGGCGTGTGGCTTCGGGGTAGTCCGAGATGTCACGGCAGCTATCGCCCAGGTCCATTTCTTTGTCAAAGTCCTGGCGTAAGTAAGCACGGGAGCGAAGAGGAGAAAAAGTAGTGTTAGGTATGTTATCTCGCGCAAAGGACTTGTGTAAAATAGATCCCCCCTTTTCACTCAGTCCAAGGATGATCAAAAAAATCGGAATCAAACAAAAATCTCCCCCAAATCAATCTCTAAATCCGGAAATAACGGGCTGGTCGTCATTTCATCCTCAGAAAAGCGGGCATGGAGATAATATCGCTCGTCTTTTCCTAATACGAATTGCGGTACAGAAGCCTCGTAAGGATAAAAAACCCAATATTCTTGCACTTTACTTTCCTCGTAAAGCTCGTACTTGATTCTCATCTCTCGTTTGGAATTGCCCTTAGAGAGAATTTCGATAACTAGGTCAGGGGCACCGTTACAACCTTGCTCGTCGAGCTTTTCGGGGTCGCAGATGATGCAAAGGTCAGGCTGGACAACGGTAAGAACCTCTTTATCCACTTTTATAGACTTTTTCCGATCATGAAAGCGGACATCAAAAGGAGCGGCAAATGCTTTGTAATCCGTGTTTTTGAAATGATTTTAAAGGACACCACCTAAGTTAAAAGCAATTCGCTGATGTTTCACGTTAGGCGCAGGGGACATTTTTAAAACCTTCCCTTTAATGAGTTCTACTATCTCATCAAGTTGCCAAGTGAGATAGTCAGCATAGGAGTAGGTCGCATTCAGGTTTAGTTCAGAAAGTTGTGTGATCGGCTTCATAGAATCTAAAATACTGAAAATTCATATCTTTACTCAATGGAAAAACCAATTATCGCCCTTGCCACCCCTCCGGGAACATCTGCCATCGCTGTTTTGCGTTTGAGTGGCGAAAGCTGCATTGAACTCACTGATGGAGTCTTTCAAGGTAAAAACCTCAGCAAGCAAAAGTCGCATACCGCACACTTTGGTATAATTCGAGATGGAGCACGTGATATTGACGAAGTTTTGGTAACGGTTTTTCGTGCGCCTAACTCCTTTACAAAGGAGGATTCCGTAGAAATTTCCTGTCACGGCTCGCCTTATGTCGTGGAGGAAGTATTGCGCCTGCTGATTCGTCAGGGTGCGCGTTATGCGAAAGCAGGGGAGTTTACGCAACGGGCGTTCCTGAACGGGCGGTTTACACTGGCCCAAGCCGAAGCCGTCGCTGACCTCATCGCTGCCGAAACAGAAGCAGCCCACGAAGCGGCAATAAGACAAATGCGAGGTGGCTTTTCGGCAGAGTTGAAGCGATTACGCCAGAAATTACTCGACTTTTGCGCCCTCATCGAACTCGAATTGGACTTCTCGGAAGAAGACGTGGAGTTTGCCAGTCGCGACGAACTGCGTGAACGAATCATAGAAACGCTCGCTCTGGTGCGTCAACTTTCAGAATCTTTTGCGTGGGGCAATGTCGTGAAGTCTGGTGTGCCAACCGTGATTGCAGGGAAACCCAATGCCGGGAAATCAACCTTACTTAACGCCCTTCTGAACGAAGAAAAAGCCATCGTGTCGGATATCCCGGGCACTACGCGAGACGTAATCGAGGATGAGATTACGTTAGAAGGAATCAAGTTTCGTTTCATTGATACGGCAGGACTGCGCGAAACAACGGATAAAGTAGAGCAAATCGGGGTTTCGCGCACTCGCGAGCAGATGCAAAAAGCTGCCGTAGTGCTTTACCTCTATGATGCAGAGACCTTCACGCTTGCAGAAGTCAAAGAGGTTCGGTCGGAGCTTGAGCCGCTGAACGTTCCTTTTCTACTCGTAGCCAATCAAATTGACAAAACTAAAGGTGAAATCCCTGAGTCATTAGCAGAGTTTACCGATTTGG
>CAZNAK010000547.1:0-1958 GCA_964570645.1 uncultured Cytophagales bacterium
ATGAAGGATAATTTTACGTGAACCAACCTCCGCTAAGGTCACTTCCAAAGGGGGGAGGTCTAGTAACTGTGTGAATAGCTCTTCCATTTTAGCAGGGATTTATTTTCTCTAAATTTAGCAAATTCCTGAAAATCCTAGTTGAACCGTTAAATTATTATCATTTTTCGTGCTTATTTTGAGTTATGTACTTTTCATTGTTTATTTGCAGGAATCTTCAACAAATCATATCTGAACAAATCATGGAAGATATTTTTAGTGGAATTGGCGTATTGATATACATCGCCATTATTTTTGTCTTGATTGCAGCGCAATGGAAGGTTTTTGAAAAAGCGGGTAAGCCCGGTTGGGCTTGTCTTATTCCAATTTACAGTACGATCGTATTATTGGAAATCGTTGGAAAGCCAATTTGGTGGCTTTTTATGTATTTAATTCCTATTGTAAACCTTATCTTCTTAGTCTGGACGATTAATATGCTTTCGAAGAGTTTCGGTAAAGATGAGGGTTTTACTGTCGGTTTAGTCTTTTTGCCATTTGTCTTTTATCCCATGCTTGGTTTTGGCGATGCACAATACGTTAGACCAGCAGGAGAGACTGGAAAACAACCCGATGATATTTTAGCATAAAAAAATAAGCGATCAGCGTTTTTTTTAATCCCCGCTATAAACAGTTGTTGTAGCGGAGATTTTTTATGACCCAAAAGTCACTTCGTACGCTCGCATAGTATTGAGCATTAGTGCGGCTACCGTCATTGGTCCCACTCCCCCAGGGACAGGCGTGATGAAACTCGACCTCTCTGCTACTTCATCGTATTTTACATCACCTTTGAGCGAGTAGCCGCGTTTTTTACTGGCATCATCTACGCGAGTAATCCCCACGTCAATGACAATAGCTCCTTCTTTGACCATTTCTGCTGTCACAAACTCAGGTATTCCCAAAGCCGCTATGATAATATCAGCACGCTGAATCTCTTCGGTAAGGTTTTTAGTACGGCTGTGCGTAAGTGTGACCGTTGCATTTCCGCCTTCGCCTTTCCGTGAGAGCAGAATGCTCATCGGGCGACCGACAATATTACTTCGTCCGACCACAACGGCATGTTTACCCGATGTCTCGACCTGATACCGTTTTAGCAATTCGATAATTCCTGCGGGTGTAGCGGGCAAAAAGCGGTCCTTTCCCATGATCATACGCCCCACGTTATCGGGATGAAAACCATCTACGTCTTTTTGGGGGTCAATAGCAAGTGTGATTTTATCTTCTGAGATATGTTTTGGCAGGGGAAGCTGGACGATAAAACCATCAATTTCATCATCGTCATTCAAACGCCTAACTACCTCAAGTAACTCGGCTTCGCTCATATCCGCCTCAAACCGCAGAAGCGTCGATTCAAAGCCTACTTGTTGGCACGAACGAACTTTATTTCCTACATATGCCTGACTTGCCCCGTCGTCTCCTACCAAAACGGCGGCAAGGTGCGGGGGGCGTTTTCCTTGCCCAACAAGGGTCTGTACTTTTTCTTTCAGTTCCGCCTTTATTGTTTTGGCAGTAGCTTTTCCGTCGAGGATGGTCATAGGATTGTTGTTTTTTGTGTGCCGAAATTACGAATTTCGGACGGGAAAAAGCAATGAGCTATCCCCATAGCTCAAAAAGCGGTAATAGTTCATGAGCGCAGAGGAGTAAATATCTTTCCATCCCTCTCCAATAAGGGCTGCAATCAGTAGCATCAGTGTACTACCTGGTTGATGAAAATTGGTAATCAGGGCATCGCAGGCCTGAAACACGTAGCCCGGGACAATCATAATTTCGGTTTCGCCTACAAGTTTTTGGAGTCCCTCGGCTTCCATCTTTTTTAGAATAGCTTCTCCCACTTCTTGACGTGAGGCAAGCTGTTTACGTTTTTGGTAAGGTTCCAGTTTTTCTACACGGAATACTGCCTTCGGCTCATCAAGCAGGCGCAACCC
>CAZNAK010000548.1:0-1943 GCA_964570645.1 uncultured Cytophagales bacterium
GGGATCACCGAATATGCGTCCGAAATCGCGATTTGGGCTGAAGAGTTAGCAATCTATGCCGCACTGGCAGTCCTGTCCACGGAGGGTACCTCAACTAAGCCTGCCACAGGGTCACAGACCAGTCCGAGCATACATTGAATCGTGATCGCGACGGCGTTAAAGACCTGATTGACGGAGCCACCCAACAGATACACCATTGCCCCACTTGCCATCGCGGCTGCACTTCCCGTCTCGGCTTGACAACCGCCCACAGCACCCGCCAGCGAAGCATTTCGCTCAATAATCAAAGCAATTCCCGCCGCAACGAGTAATCCTTCAAGCATTTTTTGGTCTTGGGTACGGTGAAGTTCCTGAAAAGTAACTAGCGTCCCCGGCAGAATCCCCGATGCCCCCGCCGTAGGAGCGGCTACAACTCGTCCCATGCAGGAGTTTACCTCTTTGGCTGCCAAAGCACGGTAAACCAGTTTTTGAAACTCGGGAGAAAGCACCGTTATGGGACTGTTGGCGACTTTTTTTGCTCCGTCGTCGATCATTCCTGAGCGTGACTTCATGGGTTGCGAAAGCCCCGCCTGTACTGCTTCTCGCATCACCTGATAGGCTTTATTCAGTCCACGCCAGATTTCGGCTTCGGTACGTCCTTTCTGCTCCATTTCGTATTGTAGAACAGGCTCAAAAAGGGAGACTTCTTTAGTTTGGCAGTATGCTCGCCAGGATTCAAAATTGTCAAAAAGTAAACCCATCGTCGTGTTATATTTGTGTTGAATGCAGGAAAGTTACGTAAATTTTGAATTAACGCCCTTCAGCGCGTTTGTGAGTTTTTTACGCCTAGAAAAGCTCGCAGACGTTTTACGCTAAGGTTTCTAGGCTCGGTGAAACTTCCCTGAAACTTGTTAGAAGACATCTGAAAACTTTGTAACAAGTTTTGGTGTCCTTCGTTTTTAAACCCATGAAAGCAATTTTCCTGTGTCCGCTATTTTTTCTTCCGACGCTACTTTTCGGACAAAATCAACCCTTAAGTCTGCAAGAAGCAATCAATCTTACGCTGGCGCAAAATTTTGATATTCAAATTGAGCAAAAGCGTATCGAGCGTGCCGAAAATAATAATAATTGGGGCGATGCAGGACGCTTCCCTTCTATCGCTATCGAGATTCAGCAAAGCAATAGCCTCTCTAACATAGACAACCCCGCAGGATTTTTGACAGGGGATATTTTAAATAATAATATTCAGCCAGCCCTGTTAGTCAACTGGCGACTTTTTGGCGGTGGACAAATCAAATACAGCAAAGCACGTCTGCAAGCTCTTGAAAATGAAACCGCAGGAAACGCAGATATTATCATTGAAAATGCCGTACAGGCACTCATCAAGACGTACTATCAGGCGACCTTAGAATGGGAGCGTTTGCAGGTCTCGAAGCAGATTTTGGACTTCTCCCGAGATCGTTATGCTTACGTACAAGTACAAAAAGACCTGGGCACAGCCGTTTCGGCGGAGTTATTACTTGAAGAAACTAACTTTTTGACCGATTCCTCGGCGTATGTCAGACAAAAGCTGACCTACGAAAACGCGCTCCGAAACCTCAATCAGCTTATGGGCGAGACAGATATTGAAGCAAGCTATACGCTGACCGACTCGCTCAACGCTCAACTTACGGACTACGAACTCTCGTCCCTCCAAACGCAAATGCTGGTCTCTAATGCCAATTTGTATCGGCAATACCTCACGCAGTTAGTTTTTAAAGAGGCTACACGTCTAGCCGAGGCGAATCAGTATCCAACGATAGACCTTAATCTGCGTGCTTCCCAAAACCGAAATCGTCAGAATCTGAGTAGTGCTGTGCTTGCCAACGGTGGTCAGCTTGAAGAGCCTGTCA
This sequence comes from uncultured Cytophagales bacterium, assembly GCA_964570645.1. Classification (GTDB taxonomy): domain Bacteria; phylum Bacteroidota; class Bacteroidia; order Cytophagales; family Bernardetiaceae; genus DAISIL01. Next base: position 1,872 of record CAZNAK010000548.1, read on the forward strand.
ATACGGCCATAACGACGGCGTATTCGGGTACCTTTGCACTTAACTTTATTATTTTTAACGGTGGGCAAATCA
>CAZNAK010000549.1:0-1941 GCA_964570645.1 uncultured Cytophagales bacterium
GACTATCAGACCGTTTCTATAAGCTGGAAAATCAAAGAGGTCAAGAAGAAGCGTGAGGACGGTGATCGCACGGACGTAGAAGTAACGGTAACCCAAAAGTTTGAAAGTCCAAGCTACGCCGACCAAACCGATAAAGTTGTGTTGGTTTTTCGACGGATCGAAACGACACGAACAAGACTAGGGGTTTTAGTCCCGACAGAAAAAAGTTACAAGATTAAAACAGTAAGTGTGGTTGATAATAGTACACGAAAAATTGGCGGATAATGAAACTACGTACTACAATTTATTTTTTACTCCTTCCTTTTTCCTTGCTCAGAGCCCAATGTGATATTGATTTTACGGCACAACCGCTCGGAAAGCTCGATCACTTCAAACAGGCGCGAATGGATAACTCGTTTTTGTACCCTAGCGAGGGGGACCGCATCCGCCCTTTGGCAGAGAAGTTCGTCAGGCAGTTCTTGGCGGATACCAAGATATTCTCAGAGCGTGTTGGAGCGAGTTCTCCCGAACAAAAAGCCGCACTAGAGGACCAGCGTAATAAGATTTTGTACGCGCATTTTGCCAGCGAAGATGTAATGGTTTACGATCGTTTATCTGTTAGTCTCAAAGGGGGAATGCCCATCAGGAAGGCAGCCTCGGTATATTTTCATGAGTTGGAACAACTGAAAGCGCTTGTTTTTAGCTTTTCTGCTGACCAAATCAGTGTTTGCGACCAAATTTGTGTGCAGGATAACAGGTATTTCCTACGAATCTCTGTACCCGTAGCGTGGGAGGCTACCTCGAAGCAAGGAAAGTCGGCCAGTATTCCAAAAAATACATTCAATATTTGGCTACAAACGAAAAAAGCAACCGCAGGAACGTTAGATTCAGTTTTTAAAATTGTTTATCTTGGTGAAGGTTCATTTTGTAGTTGTACAAACTCCGAAAACGCTCAAATCATTAGTCAGGCAGATAGCCTTCTGCAAGCAGCGTTTTTAGCGGGGTATGCAGCTCTCAAAGATAGCAAAAACGAGGAGGCACAGACCTTATTTTCCACAGTGGTTTCCGAGAAAACGCAAATCCCTGAAGCTCATTACAACCTTGCTCTGGCCTACTATCATACTGAAGCCTTTGATTCTGCCATATATCATTTTGAGGTGTACCAAACCCTAGCAAAGCAAGGAGTTCCCAACGATTTTCAGAATACGCTCGGGCTTGCATACTATCAAAAAGGTGATCCCGAAAAGGCAAAGCTGTGTTTCTTGAAGACACCAAAACTTCCCGCAGTACAGCGGAATTATCAGGTAATTCAAACCTTTTCAGACCTAGATTCTCAAGAGGCAAACTTGCTTCAGCGTGACCCGCGCTTATGTTCAATTTTTCTGAAATGGCGCGATTGCGGACGCTGTAAAGAAAATGCCAGAGCCTTCAAAAAGTGGCTTAGGCAAAAGAAGCGTGATGGTACATATCGAAAGTCTGAGTATAAAGAATTGAAATATATAATCCGAAAAAGATGAGACCAATAGGGTGTTTTATATTACTGCTTTACAGTTTTTCTGCTTGGGGGCAAGACACTACTCAGCTTGTCCCAGATTATCGGCTGCGGGTAATGGAAAAGCGTGCCCAAACACTTGAAAATGACATTTTGGAGGAAATTATCAATCTGAACGAACTGACTCGAATTAGTTCCCGTGAGGAGTTTGATGCAGAACGAGCCTTGTTTTTGAAGAATAAAGACCTTAAAAATCAAGTTTTCTTGCAGCTTCCGAGTTATGAAGAAGTTGTTGATGGACAACTCGAAGCGCAGGAATATGCCTTAGATCGTCTATTAGAAATTTATACGCTTGAAGGGGATAAAATTTGGCTACCTGATTTTTTAGCCCTTGACGGAAGTGAGCGCAGAGTGCGTCTGAGATCTTTTTTACGTTCAGCAGGTTTACGCTTTCGGAACATTACGTTGCG
>CAZNAK010000550.1:0-1940 GCA_964570645.1 uncultured Cytophagales bacterium
CATCCTGACGGCAAGTATTTTACTACGGTTTCCCATGCCGAAAGTGGATCGTATTGCATCTTTATTGACGCAGGTGGTTTATGTACTTTTTGTATTGGGTTGGCTTGTAAGCTTCGTTTTGTTCTACTTTCGGTGGGAAGTATGGATAGGTTTTTTCCTCAACATCGCTCTTTTATTTTTGTATAAAAAGTTCAAACGCTCAGAAGCCAACTTTAACATTCACAGAGAGACTTCAGTTTTTATCCTTGGTATCTTTCTAAATCTTGGTGTGATCCTGCTACCCGTAGTGAATCCTGAGGTAGAGAAAAAGGCAGCAGATTATTTACTTAACCAAAAGGTAGAATTTACGAATGTCATCTACTTTGCCGAAAAGCGTGACGCGGCCAAACTCCGAATTGCGGCTGCAGGTAGGTTTTCTGTACGGCGCGTAGAGACGTGGGAAGATATTGGAGAACCACCACCCGAAACCCTACTTCTTGTAAAAAGTGAACAGATGGAGTCGCTTCAAGAAGGTTCAATAGAATTTGAAGCCGATCCAATCGCGCTCAAGTACGAGGACTTACTCGGTTATCAGTTCATCGCTAAGCGAATAAAGAAGCGAGATCAAATTTATTGGGTTACACTTAAACAGCGAGCGTTTAATCAAAGTAAGCCGTGAAGGCGTAAAACAAGCCAATTAAGACGAACATTTCAGCCAGTACGATAACATAGAGCTGTTTCCAGCTTTTCAAGAACGGGGGCAAATCAGGTTTTTCTTCCATGGTTTAGCTTTCTTCTTGCCGTAATTTACGCATTTTTTGACCTAGTTCCGCTCCACGAATACCAATATCGACGATTTTTCCTTCACGATCCAAAAGAAAGGTGATAGGAATATTTATGGTCGGATAGCCGTAGTGTGTGGCGATGGGCGAATAACGTCTTTTCGGCACTACGTCATAAATATGCTTCCAAGGGAGCGTTTTAATCGCTTCACGCCATTTTTTAGAGGTTGGGTCAAGAGAAATGCTCACAATTTCCAGATCGTCTTTAAATGCGGCATACACATTTTTCAAGACCTGATTATCTTTTTGGATATTCGGAAATGCTGTCTGCCAGAAGTCAAGTAAGACGTACTTTCCACGCAAGTCAGAGAGATTAATGGTATCACCCTTAAAGATGGGTAAAGGCACATCGCGTAGTTTTGCGCCCACAGTTTGCGCCTCTTGAAGTTCAATACTTTTTTCAAAAGCAGTCACATAGACAGATTTTGGATATTCTCGCTTTAGCTCACGGATTACGCGGTCATACTCGTTACCATACTCCTCAAGGGGAAGCGATGAAACTGCCGTAATTCCGATCAGTGAAGGCATAGCATCCTCGAGGAATAGTTTAATCGCATCTTCGCGTTTTTGCGCGTATTTTTTAGGCGTAAGCTGTGCACGCTCACGGCTCAGTCGTTGCTTTAGGTTCTGAAGCCGCACCAAAAGCTCCGTATCGCGGCAGCCCGTTTGCGTCAGGGTGGGCGCGAAGCGGTTATAATCTGCCCGTATTGTGACGTCGCTTTGATTTAACAAGACGGGAATCTGCTGCCCTGTCCCCAATAAAATCAAATAAAAAGTGGGGGTTTTTACCGTTACGGGAAAGGAGGTTTTCCCGTCGGTAATGCTTCGTCGGGTAACCAGTTTGGGTGCCTGCGTGATGGGATCAAGCTGGTAGAGCGCGACTTTTTGAAGCTGGGGCAAATTCTCGATGTCTAAGTTGATGTAAAGGAGGTTGTTCGGACGGTTTGGGATTTCGTACTTACGTGCCTCCTCCTTTTTGTCACAACCAAAAAAGGCTGGTAATATTACTAAAAATGTGATTCGAATATACATTCTTCATCGTTTTTATTGCGGCGCGAAATTACAGCCTTTTTGGGAGAAATGCTACTTACAGGACTTGGAGTGCAAGATTACAGTGTA
>CAZNAK010000551.1:0-1925 GCA_964570645.1 uncultured Cytophagales bacterium
CCTAGAAAGAGCACTTCTTGGTGTTTATCTGTAACTAAGGTGTTTTTTACCGTATGAGGATTGTTTTTCAAGTAGTAAAGAATGAAGAACAGCTTAATTTCTGTCCCCTTCAGTTGGATAATATCAGAATCATCGTTTGGAGTAAAGTAAAGCGTTGCTTCTCCTCGTAGGCTTTCAAAGGTCAAATCTAAATCATACTCGGGGACAGCACGAATCCCGGCTGGGCCGCCCGCTACATAGGCCGAATCGGTGAACTCAAACTCCTCACCGCGTGTGTATTCGCCGGTAACTTTGAAAGCAAACTTATCACTGAGCACCTGCGCATGCCGAAAACGCCCCGTAAACACACTCTGATTTCCTGCCCCCAAGGCAATCGTTGTTCCTTCGTAAGCCCGTGGATCTTTTGTGATCGTGTTGACCAGTCCGTTGTGTGCATTAGGACCATAGAGTGCCGAGGAAGGTCCAAGGACGACCTCCGTACGTTCAATATCCTCCTTTACGACCGTATTGAGCGCACCGAGTGGGAGTCCTGTGGCGACTAAAGTGGAGAAACGCCCGTCCGTAAGCTGAAGGTTTTTAGGATTGAAGGCACAGCAAAGCTACGCTCGCGCAACTCAGGATACTTCAGGACGCTTTCGTGTACAAGGTTGTCAAAAGTAATATGCTCATAAACTTCGTCGCTGATGAGTAAAAGCTTGTGTTTTTTGGTCAGCGTAGCAAGCTGTTTCATGTCCGAAGCACTCAGCATAGCCCCTGAGGGATTGTGAGGAGAGTTGATGAGTACAGCTTTGGTCTGCGGGCTAATTGCCTTTTGGGCAAGCTCCCAGTCGATGGCATAATCGTGAGTTTGGAGGGGCACAGACACCACTTTTCCGCCAAAAAGCTCAATGACGGGCTGATAAAGGTCGAATGCAGGCTCGAAGATGATAATTTCGTCACCTGGGCGTACCAGTGCGGCAAAGATATTGAAAAGGGCTTCGCTGGCACCTGAGGTGATCGTGATTTCGGTCTCGGGCTGAGGTGCATGCCCGTAGGCAGTTTCTACTTTCTGAGAAATACCCTCTCGTAACGAGAGCAACCCGGCAGAGGGAGCATATTGGTTGTGACCTGCCTGCATATGCTTGCTGACCAGTTCGATAAGTCGGGGATGTGTCTCGAAGTCGGGGAAGCCCTGTGAGAGGTTGACGGCACCGTACTCGGCTGCCATACGCGACATCACCGTAAAAATAGTCGTACCTAGTTTAGGAAGCTTGGAGTGGATCATGCAGCTAAACTACAATCTATCCGGAAAAATATAAAAACACCTTAAAAGTTTTTTGAAACTTCTAGGGCGTGAAACGTTACGGCTAAAAAGAAAAGCAATTACTTTTTGACAGAAATCTGTATCTTTTGCCCCCAACATCATTTTACTTTCCGATTATGGACTGCCAGAAATTGCGAAAACTTTTTAGAGAAGCCAAATTCACCTCACTTTTTCGGGAACTCCACAAGCTAGACCTAAAGGACGAACCCGAGCTACAAGCGCAACGTGATACGCTCTCGGCAAACTACAAACGCTATGAGCGTGAACGCTCCCTCATGGACTCCCGCGACTACGAGCGTGCCATCAACCAGCTTAAGCGCGACCTAAACCGACTGATCGAGGAACTCTGCCAAAGCGAAGCCCTTGCCACAGAAGCCGAGCCACCGCCTCCGAAAAAACCCGAAGCGGAAGAGGCGAAAAAGGAGGAAAGTAAAGAAGTGGGGAAGCGTGAAAACACGACAAATCCAGTGTCTCCCAAAAGTCAGTTGCCACAGGCGGTATTTTTTGGCTTTGGCGCGCTGGCGCTTGTGGCGAGCTTGGTGCTGGTATTTACGTTTAGCTGCCTGAACGAAACGCAATACACCTTTTTGCGCATCCTGATCTCGATTGCCGCCGGATTTTT
>CAZNAK010000552.1:0-1916 GCA_964570645.1 uncultured Cytophagales bacterium
TTTGCATTTGGAAGTTGCACTTTTCATAACATGAGCACGGCATCGAGGCCGTCGGCTGCGTGTTATCCGAACAGCCTAAAGCGCGGACGTATCAAAGCCGGCGCAAGACCTTTCTGAGTATTGTGCAATCTTATCTAATCAAGCCTGCTCATCCTTGTCAGCTAACTGTAAAGTCGGCAAAGAGTGAGCAGGTTGTTTTTACGGATGCACAGGGCGGCTTTCGGTTTGAAGTAAAGGAAGAGGAACGTGCTGGACTACTTTTTTTGCACGACGGAAAGGTGCTTCCTGTTTTTGAGAGCAACTATCCCGCGTTTTTTTCGCTTCAAGAAAAGCGGAATGTTGACCTACATTAAGCACTTTGTCCAAGAACTTCGAGATACAGAAGCTTTCTCGTATCAACTCAAGACGGAAGAAGAAAAAGTAGAAGGTGAGGCAGTAATACTTGGTATTTGTAACGGACAACGGTTGGGGACAAACATACCACTGAACTTAGCGGGAAATCCGTGGTTGCAGGGTACGGAAAATAAAAACCCTCAGTAACGTTTTTCGGCATTACTGAGGGATTTGTGTGGGGTTACTTCTCCAACATTTCCACGCTGCGTTCTACAAACTTATTTAGGGCTTCTCCCTTGAGTAAGTTCTGTGAAAGCATCGCTAAGTCAACAAGCTGACGGGCTGTCGCCTTTTGTTCTTCTTCAGACGCTTTCAGGATTCGTTGCATCATGGAATGATTACCATTAACGGCAACATTAAACTGTTCTGGCAGCATCCCCATATCCATACCTTGCTGAACGCTCATTTCGCGCATTCGACGCATAAATTCAGGAACGGTAATGTTGACGGGGAGTTCATCGGCAGGTTGCGCCTCAACCGAGACATTATAATTTGTATTGTTGATCGCATCCTCAAAAACCTTTTTGATCGACTCCGTTTCGGTTTCCGAGAGTGTTGTTTCTAGCTTCACCTCTTTTTCGATGAGCTTATCAACGGTGTCGGCATCTACGCGCTGGATACGTACTTGTTCGGCTTTCGTTTCCAGTTGTTGGATAAAGTGGTTGTCAATCATTGGGTTATCAAAGACCAAAACATCGTAGCTGCGTTTCTTGGCAGACTGAATGTAGCTGTACTGCTGCTCTTTGTCGTTGGTGTAAAGGATCACACGATTGTCATTTTTATCCGTTTGCTCGCCTTCGATTTTTTCGAGGTACTCAGGGAACGTAAAGTGCTTACCGTCGGTGTTAGTGTAGAGGGCAAACTTTTCGGCTTTATCGTAGAACTTATCGTCTGTGATCATACCGTATTTCACGAAAAGCCCAATGTCATTCCACTTCTGCTCGTAGGCTTCACGGTCGTTTTTGAACAATTCATGGAGCTTATCAGCGACCTTCCGCGTGATGTAACTGTTAATCTTACGTACGTTGCTATCTGCTTGCAAGTAGCTTCGCGATACATTCAGTGGAATATCGGGCGAGTCAATAACCCCGTGTAACAGCGTCAAAAACTCAGGCACAACGTCTTTTACCTCGTCGGTGATAAATACCTGACGGCTGTACAGTTGAATTTTGTCGCGCTGCATCCCAAGGTCAGGACGAAGTTTAGGAAAATACAAAATCCCTGTCAAGTTGAACGGATAATCTACGTTGAGGTGAATCCAGAAAAGCGGATCGCCACTTGTCGGATACAGCTCCTTATAAAAGTTGATGTAATCTTCGTCCTGAAGATCGTTTGGACTTTTTGTCCAAAGTGGATTGGGATCGTTGATCACTTCACCATCGAACTCAATTTCGGTCGGTAAGAATCGTCCGTATTTTTTGAGGATTTCGAGGAGGCGGAATTTGTTCAAAAACTCCTCGGAGTCCTCTGCAATGTACAAGATGATGTCTGTGCCGACCTCTTTACGAACGGTAGGGTTGATA
>CAZNAK010000553.1:0-1915 GCA_964570645.1 uncultured Cytophagales bacterium
AGGCTAAGGGCTATCATAGAATTTTAAAGGTTTCCTGAAAATCCTAGTTGAGCCTAAAGATCATCTGACCGCACTAGCAATCTGGAAGTCGTACAGTGTATCATTTTCGTATGGACTATCTGTCTGATTCGATTTTCATTTACACAAACTTGAAGGACTCTACTCAATATTACGAAATGCGTTACACGGGCGAGTTCCTTCGATTGCCCAAAGCGTTCTGGTTGTTTCCCCAAAGCTTTAATCTGATTTATTTTAGATAGGCTCTTGCTGTGAAAGACAGTGAAAACTCCCAAAGCCTGCGATGATTTCATCCGAGCGTAAACCTACGGCTTTTCGTGTGGGGAACTGCTCCTGCAAAATGGAAATAGCTTCTTCGTCTTGCGGGCACTTAAAAGTTGGAACGATTACGTGGTCGTTGGTTAGGCAGTAGTTGGCGTAGGAGGCGGGTAAACGGTCGCCGTGTACGTCAAAAACAGGCTTTGGCATGGGCAGTGTAACGATTTCTAAATCTGTTTCCTGCAAGCGGCGATGATTTTCTTGCAAAGGCGCGAAGTTTTCATCTTCGGGATTCGTCCCTAAGGCTGTCACTACCCGCTGCTCACTCACAAAGCGCGTCATATCGTCGATATGTCCATCGGTATCATCACCCACAATGCCGTCGCCCAACCAGATGACGGTATGTACGCGGAAATGCTCTTTCAAAATCTGCTCAATTTCCGATTTTGAAAGTCTGCTATTTCGGTTGGCATTCAAGAGACAGGCTTCTGTGGTGAGGAGTGTTCCCGCTCCGTTGTTTTCAATCGCGCCGCCTTCCAATATCATCGGAATAGAAATACGAGGTAAACCGAGTGCTTTTGCCATCTTTTGCGCGATCTGCTTATCGTTTTCATGTGGATATTTCCCTCCCCATGCGTTAAACTGCCAATCAAGGATGAGCTTATTGCCCTTATCGTTTTTCATAAAAATGCCTCCGTGGTCTCGACACCAAACGTCATCCGTGCGATGGATAAAAAAGCCAATCTGCGAAAGTGCTGCTCCCGCTGCTTCTAGCTCTCGTGATGCTTTTTCTTGGTGTATTTCGTCAGGAACATTAAGGCAAACACGCTCACTTTTTGAGATCAGTGCTGCAAACGCTACGTATTGCTCAAGTGCTTTTTCAAAATTATCAGGAAAGGAAGGCAGTTGATGTGGATACGAAAGCCACGTAGCGCAATGCGTTTCCCACTCAGCAGGAAATCGGCACGATTGGAGCTGTTTCATACGACCAACATAGGGGATTTTTGTCTAATTTGTGTACGCTTGCCGGAAGTCGTGTCAACTTAATCTTGCGACTTTGCCCAAAAAGTCGCAACTTATTTGTTCTAAAAATCCATCACCCCAAAAATGAACACTGCCGAATCTACCCCACAGTTTGAAATTATGACCTCACGCCAGTTCCAGAACTGGCTTTACGGGCAACGCGCAAGCATCATTTTTACGACCTACCAAATCGGAAAAATCTTTATGCTCGGCACAAACCCTGACGGGAAGCTTCACGTTACGGAACGGACGTTTAACCGCGCGATGGGACTTGGATACAGTGGCAATACCCTTTGGATGAGTTCTTTGTACCAGATATGGCGTTTTGAAAATTCCCTTCCCGCAGGACAGCAATACAATGGCTACGACCGCGTTTTCATCCCTCAGATGGCATACACGACGGGTGACTTGGACATTCACGACGTAATTATTCAGGATGACGGTACACCGATTTTCTGTAATACGCTCTTTAGCTGTCTGGCGACGGTAAGCCAAACACATAGCTTTAAACCGATTTGGAAGCCTGATTTTATTACGCAACTCGCACCCGAAGACCGCTGTCACCTGAACGGACTGGCGGGAAAAGACGGGAAACCCGCCTACGTAACGGCGGTAA
>CAZNAK010000554.1:0-1889 GCA_964570645.1 uncultured Cytophagales bacterium
TCATCAAATGCGTACTACGGCAAACTTTGCACGCAAAAGCCGCTTGGCAAACTTCCTTTGTGGTGGACTAAATTTCCAGATTGAGCATCACTTGTTTCCTCACATTTGTCATGTACATTATTTCAAGATTTCTGAAATTGTACGCGATACAGCGCATGAGTTTGGTTTGCCATACATCGAGAACGAAACCTTTGGTGGAGCCTTAAAATCTCATTACTGTATGCTGAAGCGTTATGGGAAAGATGCGCTTGAAGATATTGAAAAAGGCATTAACAATACGCCAAAGGCAAGACCTGAACCAGTATCTACTTTCTAAAACAACAATGCCTTGAACTCAGTAATCTAAGAAGTACTAGAGAATGATTATTCTTTGGTGCTTCTACCATAAGAGCATTTTAATCCAAGAAACTCTCAGTTCTTATTTGTGTTTTTCTACGTATCTTCCTATTTTTGCGCTCCTTAAAATTAGCCGAACCATGAAAAAAGACATTCATCCTCAGTATCGCCCTGTGGTATTTTTGGATACTACTTCAGGCTTCCAATTCCTCACACGCTCCACTATGGATTCAAAAGACACCGTAGAGTGGGAGGATGGAAATACTTATCCACTTGTTAAAGTAGAAGTTAGTTCTGCATCACACCCGTTTTACACAGGTGATGGCAGCCGCTTCCGTAAAGCAACAGGACGTGTTGATCGTTTCAACCGCCGTTACGCTAACCGCAAAAAGAAAGAAGCATAGTATCTTATCGTTGTCGGTGTTCGCACCGACAATTTCTCTCTTTGCTACTCTTTTTATCGTTGTTGATGCTGATATCAGCGACTATCAGATAAAAAATGAAAATATTTCTGGCTCGCGGGAACTATTTCGTCGAGTTTTTTATTATATTTGTAAGTTAGGTTCTGCATTACCTCTAAAACACCTTTTTACGAATGGCCTTCAGAAAGAATAAAAAGTTTAAAAGTGATTTCCGTTCCATTACCATTAGTTTAGCATCCCCTGAATCAATCCTTGAAAGTTCCTTTGGCGAAGTAACACAACCCGAAACCATCAATTACCGAACATACAAGCCGGAAATGGGTGGTCTTTTTTGTGAACGAATCTTTGGACCTGTAAAGGACTGGGAATGTCACTGTGGTAAGTATAAACGTATTCGCTATAAAGGAATTATCTGTGATCGTTGTGGAGTCGAAGTAACGGAAAAGAAAGTACGTCGTGAACGCATGGGACACATTCAGCTTGTCGTTCCTGTCGCACACATCTGGTATTTCCGATCACTCCCGAATAAAATCGGTTACATGCTCGGTTATCCAACCAAAAAGCTTGATCAAATCATTTATTACGAGCGATACGTTGTCATTCAGCCAGGTATTTTAGCAAAAGAGGGCATCGAGGAGCGTGACTTCTTGACCGAAGACGAGTATCTTGATTTCTTAGATAAGCTTCCACAGGAGAATCAAGCTCTCCCAAACGATCACCCCGATAAATTTATTGCAAAGATGGGAGCTGAGGCACTCGAAATGCTGCTCTCCCGCGTTGATCTGGATAAGCTAGCGGCTAATCTTCGTCATTCGGCAAATAATGAGACTTCACAACAACGTAAAGCAGAGGCACTCAAGCGTTTGCGCGTCGTAGAGGCGTTCCGTGATGCACACAGCCGCAAAGTACCAAATAACCCCGAATGGATGATTATCAAAATGGTACCCGTCATTCCCCCAGAGTTACGCCCACTCGTACCTTTGGATGGCGGTCGTTTTGCTACTTCGGACTTGAACGATCTTTATCGTCGTGTCATTATCCGAAATAACCGACTCAAACGGCTTATCGACATTAAAGCTCCAGAAGTAATTCTTCGAAACGAGAAACGAATGCTTCAGGAAGCCGTAGATT
>CAZNAK010000555.1:0-1886 GCA_964570645.1 uncultured Cytophagales bacterium
GTTGCTACGCTAGCAGTAATCACCCTAGGCTTTCTGGCTCCCTTCATGCCCAAAGATACCGTTCATATTATTGGTGTCGGTGATATTATGGTCGGAACGAACTACCCTTCAACTAATTACCTCCCTCCAAACGATGGAAAAGACCTTCTTAAACCCCTCGAAAGTATTCTTAAATCGGCAGATGTCACCTTCGGAAACTTAGAAGGAACGGTCTTGAATGAGGGCGGGCAGGTAAAACGCTGTTCTGACCCTAACGCTTGTTATGCGTTTCGTATGCCCGAAAAATATGTTGATAATCTGCTGACAGCAGGTTTTGATATGGTCAGTATTGCCAATAATCATGTTGGAGATTTTGGGCAATCGGGACGAGAAAATACAAAGGCTTATCTCAAGCGTGTTGGTTTGGCGGCGGCAGGGCAAATTACACAACCCACCGCAGTCATTGAGCGCGATGGACTAAAATACGGACTGGCGGCCTTTGCTCCCAACTCAGGCACGGTTGACATTCGTGATCTCGAAAACGCTAAAAAAATCGTTTCAGAACTTTCTACGCGCTGCGATATTGTCATCGTTTCGTTTCACGGGGGTGCAGAAGGGCGCAAACATCAACACGTCCCTTGCAAAACAGAATATTACTACGGCGAGAATAGAGGCGACGTTTGCAAGTTTGCCAAGACGGTCATAGATGCGGGGGCAGATGTTGTTTTTGGGCATGGTCCTCACGTAACGCGTGCCGTGGATATTTATAAAGACCGTTTTATTGCGTATAGCCTCGGCAATTTTTGCACCTACGCACGTTTCAGCCTACACGGAGAGAGCGGTCTTGCGCCAATCATCGACGTAGAAACGGATAAGTCAGGGAAGTTTATCAGCGCGCAGGTTACACCGATCTTTCAGGTCAAGCCGGGTGGCGTACAACTTGACGAGCAAAAGCGCGTTGTTGGCATCCTTCAAAAGCTCACAAAGGCTGATTTTCCAAACTCTGCACTCGAAATTACGGACGAAGGGCTGATTCGTAGGAAATAAAAGTGCCGGGGTACTACTTCCTATCCGTAAAAAGCGTATTTTCATTCTTTTTAATCACTCGTGTTGCGCAAAAGAACTCCTTTGTCCTTTGTCGGAGATAACCAAAACAAAGGTGCTGTGCAACATGAGTTAATCAACCGAAAATATGCGATACCTTGATATTGAAGTAATTACGCGCCTCAAATTGGAGGACGTTCCTGTGGGTGAGGTTAAAAAGTACTGGTTACATTTGATTTCCAATGGCATCGCGCAACCTGTTTATCTTCCCTTGATGGTCATTCGGGGTAAAGAAGACGGCCCTGTGCTGGGGCTAACAGCAGGCGTTCATGGAAATGAGTTAAACGGGATCCCCGTAGTGCAGCGCATTTTTCAGAAAATCAATCCTGAAGAACTCAAGGGGACGCTCGTGGGCGTTCCTGCTGTCAATGTGCTTTCACTTTTGAGCAACGACCGCCGCTTTTTGGATGGTGAAGACCTCAACCGCATCATGCCGGGTAAGGCAAAGGGCAATCGGAGCCAGATTTATGCGTATCGCTTTGTCAATCGTATTGTTAAGCAACTCGACTATTTATTGGACTTACATACGGCAAGTAATGGACGAATCAATTCCCATTATATCCGTGCTGACATGCGCCGAAAAACAACCGCTAAACTTGCCGAGCTTCAAAACGCCGACATCATTCTCAACAATGCAGGAGGGGACGGAACGCTACGCAGTGCAGCCGCCGATTTCGGTATTCATGCGATCACGGTAGAAGTGGGGGACCCAAACTTATTTCAGAAAGACATGATCCGACACGGGCTAGAAGGCGTATATAACGTATTGTATTTCTTAAAGATGTTAGCGGGAGAAATCGTTC
>CAZNAK010000556.1:0-1881 GCA_964570645.1 uncultured Cytophagales bacterium
TGTTGCTTTTCGATCAACCTCAACCCACCAAAATCCGAACAAAAGTAAAATCACTCGGAAAGCCCGTTCGTTTTTCTTTGTTTTGCTTTCCTATGGCACAAATACGACCCTTTCGGGGCTGGCGATATGCCGAGCAGCTTAGTACACAGATGGAGGAGTTAACTTCTCCACTTTTTGATGTGGTTTCGGAAGACTACCGTAATTTTTTGTACGCAAACCCCTACAACAGTATTCATCTCTCCGTCCCCATGGAGAATGAGTCTGCCAAAGCGGCAGCAGGACGTTTTCAGAGGTGGGTAGCCAAAAAAATCGTGGTACAAGACGAACAACCCACGATCTATCCCTACGTACAAGAGTTTAACCTTTCGGGAAGTGCGCAGATTTATCGCCGCAAAGGTTTTATTTGCTTCATTAAGGCGTATGACTGGACGGAAAATGTCATTTTTCGGCATGAAAACACCATTCCGCAGGCTGTGAACGGGCGGATTGAGATGTTACAAGAAACAGAATTAAATATCAGCCCGACTCACGGTTTGTATCACGACCCTGAGTTTGTATTGGAGGCGTATCTGGATCAAGCAATTCAACATCCCATTTACGAAGTCGAAGATTATCAGGGCGTGGTCAATAAGCTTGGAAAAATCAGCGACCCTAAGGTTATCGAAAAGTTTATTCGCCATCTGGCACAAAAAGAAGTGATCTTAGCTGATGGACACCACCGTTACGAAGCCTCTTTGGTGCATCGCCGAGAGCAAAACGCTAAGAACCCCAATGCTACGGGCGAAGAACTGTATCAGTTTCACCAAATGTATCTGACCAACTCCGCCTCGGATGACCTCCGAATTTTACCTACGCATCGCTTAATCGTGGATTTGCCACAGCCTGACCCTGAGCAGCTTTTAGCACATCTTTCGGAGTTTTTCGTGATCAAACGGCTCATCACGCCTTACGATATTGAAGAAGTGATTCGGGGAAAACGATGGGCTTTTGGGTTAATTTTACCGACAGGAGCGTACAAACTACGCCTCAAGCCTAAGGTACACGAACAAATCCACTGGAAATTCCCGCAGGTGGTCAAAGATCTAGACCTGACCGTGATGCACTACTTTATCATCGCTAAAGGGCTAGGCATTCGTGGGCGTGAGCATCGAACCAGCCCTAACATCCAGTTTGAGCGGAACTTTTTGGTGTGCTTAGACTGTGTTCGGAACGGAAAAGCGAACCTCGCCCTTATCACCAATGAGATTCAGATGGAAGAAGTTCGTGCCGTCTGTAAGTCAGGAGAGACAATGCCGCAAAAATCGACCTATTTTTATCCTAAAGCTCTGTGTGGGTTAGTCTTTGGAAGTATTGCTGAGGGGTAAATTACTTTGCTATTTGATAATACAGGCATTTTCCATGCTCGGGATAATCCACTAAATCGGGATGACGTTCTCAGATTTATCATTTCTCTCGGTAAAAGGAGCGGGAAAATGCTCCATCACGGCGGGGTTCGCAGTGAGTGCAACCAGCTCATCAAGGTCGCTCTCCTTCCAGTTTCGGAAGCCAAGCCGCTCAGAGGTAAATAAATAGTCAGACTTCATCCTTACACACCGCCAAAAAAGGAATCTACAAACTCATGACGGTTGAACACTTGAAGGTCTTCTACTTGCTCGCCTACACCAATGTAGCGAACAGGGATACTAAACTGATCCGAAATGCCAATTACTACACCGCCTTTTGCCGTACCGTCAAGTTTTGTGATCGCCAGAGAAGTTACCTCGGTAGCCTTCGTAAATTCACGAGCCTGCGCAAAAGCATTCTGCCCCGTACTACCGTCAAGGACAAGCATTACATCATGGGGGGCATCAGGGATAAACTTTTGAATGACTTTCTTGATCT
>CAZNAK010000557.1:0-1873 GCA_964570645.1 uncultured Cytophagales bacterium
GGACAATACTTCAAAGGAATGTACGGCTTTAAGCCTTTTCGGATGCGCTTGGTACAAGCAAACGACCCCTCAGAGGTAGTAGAGACGCTAGACGAAGTTTTTGAGCATTACACCCAAGAACAAGAACCTGTCTTCTCTTAAAAAATTAGATCAGTACTGTAAAAAAATAACGTGAGTTATGGATTAGCTTCTTTGATAAGATATTGGTAGTCAATGTTTTAATTTTTTATCCCCTAAAAGCATAGGATTTCATCCCATGCTAAAGTTTGTACTCCTTCAGAGGACTCTCCGAAGAAGTAGATATCATCAAAAAACTGCAGTAATCCCTATTTATGGTATACGCATACTTTGCATGAAAAATACTCTATGTAAAGGAAGGGAACCACCTCATACTTTGGAAAAGTTTAGATGCAATTTTGTACTTTCGTTTTATGGCACGAATATTAACAGGCATTCAAAGCTCAGGCAGACCCCATCTGGGGAATATTTTAGGCGCGATTTTACCCGCCATTGAGCTTTCGCAAGACCCTAAAAACGAGTCTTTTTTCTTCATGGCGGACTTCCACTCTTTGACAACCATCAAAGATGGCGCACAACGCACCCAGAACGCCTATGCAACCGCAGCAGCGTGGATCGCTTGTGGCTTTGACACCAAAAAAAACACATTCTATCGGCAATCCCGTATTCCAGAGGTCTGCGAACTGACCTGGTACCTCAACTGTTTTACGCCCTACCCGATGTTAGCCAATGCGCACTCGTTCAAAGATAAGGCAGACAACCTCTCGGATGTAAACGCAGGTTTATTTATCTACCCTGTCCTGATGGCATCCGATATTTTGATGTATGATGCCGATATTGTTCCTGTCGGGAAAGACCAAAAACAACATCTGGAAATTACCCGTGATATCGCCCGTGCGTTCAATCACCACTACGACACAGAAACATTCGTGATTCCTAAGGCACAAATTAGCGAGTCGGTAAAAGTAATTCCGGGTACAGATGGACGTAAGATGAGTAAATCGTACGGCAACGTAATTGATATCTTTCTGCCTAAAAAACAACTCAAAAAGCAGGTTATGGGCATCGTGACGGACAGCACACCGCTCGAAGAACCCAAAGACCCCGATAGCTGTCATGTTTTTGCTTTGTACAAGTTACTAGCCGACGAGACTCAAGTTCAGCGGATGCGCCAAAATTACGAAGGCGGAAACTACGGCTACGGACACGCCAAAACAGCACTTTTGAACCTAATTTTGGAACGTTTTTCCTCCGAGCGGGAGCGTTTTGATTATTTAATTAACCACACACATGAGCTTGAGGCACAACTTCAGGCAGGAGAAGCCAAAGCGCGTAAGGTGGCGATTGAGGTTCTGAATCGCGTTCGTAAATTGACGGGCTTCTTAGATTAAAAAAAACGCTGTACGAAGTCTCTTTGGAGCAGCCACTAGCTCTACTTTTTGGTACAGAGTGGGAGGGTGTTTCGGACGACGCGCTTGCCGCTACGGATGAGTTGGTACGGATTCCGATATTCGTGTTCACGGAAAGCTTCAATGTGTCAGTGACGGTGGCTTTATCCTTACAAACCCTTATTCAACGCGTTCACCAGCAAGATTTTAAACTTTCTGACGAAGAGCAAGAAAAACTTATGCTAGCGTGGACAAGAACGGCGGTTCGGCATAGTAAAGCTATCGAAAAACGATTTTGGGAAGACTTCACTGAGTAGCGTTTTGTTCAAGTGGATAATAAACGTAAATTTGAGTCTATAATTGAAGCGACTTACATGGAATTTGAGAACTTACATCTTCGTACTGAGAGTGGTATCTTGTATTTGACGATTGATCGCCCCAGTAAACTAAATGCACTTAACCTCCAG
>CAZNAK010000558.1:0-1862 GCA_964570645.1 uncultured Cytophagales bacterium
TGGCGGGCGCAGGCGTTCATCTCAGCACCCGCTTTCAGGGCATTCGATAAATCTTTTTCGACGACCTCCAAGAGTAGTTTTTTGGTTAGTTGCATGGCTGTTCCCGAGTTGGTCTTAACCAGATGCTCGGCCAGTTGCTGAACCCGACTTTTGAGTTTTTCAGGGCTTGCAATTTCGTGGACGATACCGTAATGTTCGGCTTGCTCAGCCTTGATGAGGTCACCCGTCAAGAGCAACGTTCGGGCACGACTCTCTCCAATTTTGCGTACAAGAATTGGCATTACGATAGCAGGCACAAAGCCAATTTTTACTTCCGTGTAGCCAAACTTTGCTTCGGGGACTGTCAGTACGTAATCACAGACCGTCGCTAACCCGCACCCTCCAGCAATAGCATGCCCCTGTACGGCCGCGATGACGACTTTTGGGAAGCGAAAGATGAGTTCATAGAGGTCTTTGAGGTAGGTAGAGTCTGCTAGGTTTTCTTCATAAGAGAAACTTTGCAGTTGCTGCAAATACCCTAAGTCCGCGCCCGCACAAAACACCTTTCCCGCTGCCTCTAAGACGACAACTTTTACGTCCTTGTCTTCCTTGGCGTTCAGAAAGGCAGCTTGAAGCTCTTTTACAAAAAGCTGACTGAAAGCATTTCGTTTTTCGGGACGATTAAGCGTAATGTAGGCAATGCGTTCTTCTGTCCGATATTTAACTAGTGGGCTTTGTGGTGTCATGGAACGAAGATAAGGAATTAAAATGCTTGAAAAAACGATAGATGTTGACTTTATCGCGTTTTTCACATTCGATTTTATCGGCAATGCGCTTGACCAGAATCAAGCCAATGCCCCCCCCTTTTCGTTCCTTTACCAAGGACTGAATATCGGGTATTTTATAGTTCTTGAGGTTGAATAAAGCATCGTTGATGTCTCGTACCTCAAAGATCAACTGCTCCTCATTTTTTTTGACGCACACCTCAATTTCCTCCTCTGGATTACAGCTATGCGAGTGGATCATCAGGTTGGCACACAGCTCATCAACGGCGAGTACTAACAGGTTGATGTCCACTGCATTCAGTTGGTGACTTTCCAATACCTGTCCAACAAACGCTCTGATTTTCTTGAGATTTGCTTTTACACAAGCGACCTGAATGGTATTTTTTGTCATTAATGAATTTCTTTTTTAGCATCCTCTAGCGTCGGAACGATAGCGATCAGGGCATCTAATCCCAGAATACGAAACACTTTGAACACCTTTTCGTTAAGCCCGAAAATGACAATCTTCACGTTTTTGTCTTCTGACTCTTGAAGCCGTGACGTAAATACGCCGATGCCAGGTGAGGAAATGTAATTTAATGCCGTGCAATCCACCAAAATATGTTTGGATTTGCGCAGTAGGGTCTCAAAATGGTTGTCCAGTTCAAGAGAGGAGGAAGCGTCCACATCGCCCTCTACTTCAAGGACTTGATAGGTTTCTGTTGTACGAATGTTTAAGTTCATCTATACTTGTTTACGAGATTGCAACTAAAAGGATACGATTTTGAGTAAATTTGGTTACAATTCATCAAAAAAAAACACTGCTTTTGGAACGACGATTGTCATATAGTTTTTGGATGAGGAACTGGTTGACATATCGTCCTGTCGAAACACTCTTCGGAGCTATCGCTTTGCTTTGCACCTTACTGGGGATTATCGCCCGTTTTACGCAGCCCAGCGACCAGCAACCTTTTTCTGAGCAAGAGATTGAATCGCGCCTTCATGATACACTCAACGAGGCTGAACGCTTACTTATCCGTTATACGGAACGGCTTGAGGATGCCGAGGGTTATGTAAATTTTAGTGATCTGCTCGAAGTAGCGTCCGACTATCCCGTTT
>CAZNAK010000559.1:0-1861 GCA_964570645.1 uncultured Cytophagales bacterium
GCGTTTCAATGGCTGAAACTTGGTACATAGCTCCGCCCCCAAAAATAGCTATCTGCCTGCCGAAACTCCCACGTAAGCTGACTCCCAGAAGGTAAACGAGAGAAAAATGCCGTCGGCGCAATGTAAATATACTGGTCGTAATAAGATGCAAAAGGGGTAAAGACGGCACTAAACCAAGAACTTCGATAGCCTAATTCCGCATCAAGCTGGATGCCACGCTCAGGTAACAGATCAGGGTCGCCTTTCTCGTGACGGAACGTGCCGTGATGAATGCCATTAGAAGAAAGCTCAATCGCGGTGGGCATCCGATAGCCACTTCCTAGGTTCGTTTTAAACTCTAACTGTTTTGTTACTTCCCAAAGAAGCCCCAGAGAACCACTAACGTTGCCGAATTGCCTAAAAATACTCGGATTACGCTGGCTAAACTCTCCTGTGGGTTCGAGGTTCTCGTAAAGTGGCTGGAGGTGTTGGCGGATGTCATGTTTTCCGCAATCGCCGCGCAATCCTACATTCAAAGTGAGTTTTTGTGTTGGCGTGAACTCGGTAAACCAAAAAAGTCCCGTCTGAAAGCTATCAAATCGCGGAAGCAAAAACTCAAAACCGCGAAAGCGGTTCTGCATAAATTGTGTCTGGCTTCCCACGACACTCCTCCAGCGTTCCCCATGAATCCACTCGTAACTGAGGTTTACCGTGTAGGTTTGTAGGTCTAGTCCGTGCGCGAGTGTACCCGCTGAACGCGCCACTTCGAGAAGATTGGCAAAAGCTGCTCCTTGCTTACGCTCAAGTTCAGCACGATCCAGTTCAATAACGCTGCGGTTTACTGTCGTTTCGTTTACTTCTACTTTGGTATCAGTAATATTCACCTGATCCAAAACGCGCACATCTGCTTCGAGGATAAGCGTAACGTTTTGAGAAGTACCACTTAATTGAGTTGTAAGTGGCTTACAGCCAATCGCATGGGCTTCTAGGGTCATGGAAACACCCAGAGGAATGCTTTTAAGGCAGAAAATACCATTTTTATCGGCTACGGTATGCTGCTCATGGGGAGGAAGGGCGTGAATAGTAGCAAAAGGAATTGTCTCCCCATTCTCGCTTTGTATTTTACCGCGTACAGCATGATTTTGCTGCGCATACCCGATCATGCAGACAAAAAAAGCAGGACCGCTAAAATAATTTTTTTTGCAATCATGTTGCAAAGGTACGCAATGTATCTTTTTGATTCCATCCAACGTGATAACTAAGCCTTTTTCCACCTTGCCCCGCCTCTGCATTAAAAAAATAACCTCTGCCATGGGTCTGATAACCCGTTCCGATATTTCCTCGAAAGGCTTCATTCAGGTTCAGCGAGTTTGACTCCACGATAATCGCGCCTGCTAATGCCTCGGGGCCGTAACGTTATTAGCACTTTGTACATCAACTTCAGGTGCGTGCCCGCTACCCCAGTTTTGAAAACCGTGTTTCAGTCCGTTATTCAGGACAAGAATACGGTTTCCATACAATCCATGAATCACGGGGAGTTGCACATTCGTTCCCGTTGAAACAAAGGGCACTCACTCGATTTCGGAAAGTGCCGCTGCCAAAGAAACTGTGGGGATACGGGTTAAATCTGATTTACCCAGCGTTTGCTGAGAGATCGCTACTGTCCCTTCCTCGGCGAGCTTTTCACCAGTGATTGTAACGGCATCCGTTGAGACCGTCCGAGGTTTGATATAAATCGGAGTGTGCTTATCGTGGTGATGGGAATACCCGCAGACCGTTTCGCCGTACCCTGTACAGGAAATGATGAGCGTATCCAATAACTACTTTTTCACTATTTGCTACTTCTCACATTCCTAAGTCCTTCTTAAACTTCTCTAGGGCT
>CAZNAK010000560.1:0-1856 GCA_964570645.1 uncultured Cytophagales bacterium
ACGTCCCTCCGCCATAAGTCCTTGATATTCTGGTGTATCAATATCATACGCTACCTGAATGCGTACGTCCCAACGTCGCGCTAAACGTCCACTAAGTTCTGCCATCAGTTGTTCAAAGGCATCGGTCTGTTGACGGTAGCGATACTCTTGACTTCCTTCCTCATTGTAGAGATTAAGAAACTCCTCGTAGGCGGGCAAGCCAAAATCTAGAAGCCGCTGAAGGTCGGCATCTTCGGGCGAATAGGCCTTGAGTTTATCAAAGTGATCCGTCGCCAATAAATACATACGCTTAAAACTATTTTTAGTCGCATTGTCAAAAGGATTAAATAAATACGACCATGCAGGAAGTGCCATAAATATGATAAGTTTAGTGATCTTTTACTTTTACGCGATCTCAAAGAAAAAAGTTACGGTATTTTATTTAAATAAAGTTTTATTCTGTGTATAAATTTAACTTTTAGTAAATTCTGACACATCAAATTAGCTCTAGGGAATCCCCAGGATCAATTTGACAAGTTAAATTGAGTCTGGGAAAAAGCTATTTACTACTTTATATACATGTTTAGACCTAGGAAAATTCTATTGCATATTCTTTACGTCAGATGATTGCTAGGGCAACCCCAATAAATTTAAGATAGATCAGATAAGCTCTGGGAAATTCCCAATAGCAATTTGATGTGTTTTTCGATGTCCTTGGCATCAAAAATAAACCACTCGTAGAGGTTGACGAATTTCGAGGTTTTGCTGCGTGATGCGTTCCCGAAAAAAGTACAGCAGCAGTTCTTGAAAGGCTCTTACGTTAAAGTCATACGCATCCTTTGCGGCTTGCTTCACTTCTGGCGGCATTTCCGCCTTATTCGTCGGGCTTTTCGCCTCAATGATTACGCCGACATTGCTTTTGGTGTTTTGTCTTTTTAGTGACGAAAGTTTTCAGACTTGGGCTAGGACAAGTTCAAGGAACGCTATACTGCCAATACGCTGCCTGCGCTCATCCCGGGACATAGTAGCGGAGAGAAAATAAATGTGTTTACTGGAAATACATCTAAGGTGGACAAGGTAATGGGATGGCTGAAACATTATCAGGGTTAATTTGCTGAGAAATAAAAAACCTCCCTGAACTCATTCAGGGAGGTTTTTTATCGTTGTTTTTTACCATCGGGATTGTTTATTTGTCAAAAGCCTCTTCAATTTCGGTGAGAATTGCAGGATCATCAATGGTAGAGGGGGTGTTGTACGGCTCTTGGTCGGCGATTTTACGAATGACTTTTCGTAAGATTTTCCCTGAGCGCGTCTTGGGAAGGCGTTCTACGACGTAGGCTTTTTTGAAGCAGGCTACGGCGCCAATTTTTTGACGTACTTCCGCAATTAGCTCTTTTTCAAGCTCTTCGGCAGAGCGTGTGAATCCACTTTTCAGGACAGCTAAGCCCACAGGAACCTGCCCTTTGAGTCTGTCTGCTACACCAATGACGGCACACTCGGCAACATCGGGGTGAGCGGCAAGGATTTCTTCCATCTCGCCCGTAGAAAGTCGATGCCCTGAGACGTTAATCACGTCGTCAATTCGTCCCATGATATAGATGTAGCCGTCCTCATCTTTGTAGCCGCCGTCTCCAGAGAGATAGTAGCCTGGGTAGGCCGATAGGTAAGAGTTTACGAAGCGTTCTTCATCTTTCCAGATTGTTGTTAAGCAACCCGGGGGAAGGGGTAATTTTATCGCGATTGCCCCCTCTTGATTGGCGGAAAGTTCTTTGCCCGAGGCGTTCAATACTTGCACGTCGTACCCCGAAACTGGCAAGGCGGAAGAACCAACTTTGGCCAAAGCCAGGATAAAGGGAAGTAAGGAAGGACTCAAATTG
>CAZNAK010000561.1:0-1852 GCA_964570645.1 uncultured Cytophagales bacterium
GAAAGAGGATATTGGGTATTGCTTCGCGAAGGTCTTTAAGTCGCGCCCACGGGCATTCTTTCAGAAAGCGCATACAAACATCAAAGGTAGCCCCGCCCCAGACTTCCATCGAGAACACCTCAGGATGGTTCTTGGCAAAGCTCTCGGCAACGGTAAGCATATCTCTTGTACGGACGCGCGTTGCCAGCAGGCTCTGATGTGCATCACGAAAAGTTGTATCGGTATATTGAATTGATTTTTCGTTTTTAAGCCATTCCAAAAACTGCGTCCGCCCTAGTTTTTTCAGTCGATCTCTACTGCCCTCGGGATAAGCACCGCGCTCAAAGTCAGGTACCTTAGGTTCACGAAAGACTTTGTTAGCGTCTATCTTATCCTTTTTGACCATTTCGTTACCATTAACGGCGATGTTTGCCAAAAATCGCAGCGTTTTTGTTCCTCGATCCAGACGGCGTGGCATCTCAAAAAGGTCAGGCTGGTTGTCAATAAACTTTACCGTCATGCGGCCTTCCTGAAAATCAGGGTTGGAAATTACATTGAGCAGAAAGTCGATATTTGTCTTGACACCACGGATTCGGAACTCCCGCAACGCACGGTGCAAGCGGTTAACGGCTCCCAACATGGTACGCCCTGAAGCCGAAATCTTGACCAGCATAGGATCAAAAAACGGAGAAACTGTTCCGCCAGAGTAGCAGTTGCCCGCGTCAAGTCGGATGTTGAAACCACCCGCGCTTCGGTAGGCGACAATGCGTCCGTAGTCGGGTTTAAAGCCATTTTTGGGGTCTTCGGTCGTAATTCGACACTGAATAGAACAGCCGTTGATGGTAATTTTCTCTTGTCTGCTAATATGCAGCAGCGGGCTATTGAGTGGATGCCCTTGGGCGATCAAAATCTGTGAGCGCACCAAATCAATACCCGTGATCTCTTCCGTAATCGTATGTTCAACCTGAATGCGTGGGTTAACTTCAATAAAATAGACCCGATTATTATCCCTTACATCAACCAAGAACTCTACCGTTCCGAGGTTATTATACTGTACCTCGCGGGCGATATTCAGGGCGTAATCGTAAATCTGTTCTTTGACCTCTTGGGGCAGCGTGATATTTGGAGCCACTTCAACAACCTTCTGGAAGCGTCGCTGAACAGAGCAGTCACGCTCAAAAAGATGCACCATACCTCCATAATTGTCCGCAACAATTTGTACTTCAATGTGCTTAGGATCGTCGATATACTTTTCTAAGAATAAGGTATCGTCACCAAATGCCTTTCCAGCCTCACTTTTTGCCTCGGCAAAGGTGCGGTTTAGGTCTTGTTTATTTCTGCAAACACGCATTCCGCGTCCTCCCCCACCCGAGGCTGCCTTAATCATAACGGGGTAGCCAATACGTTCCGCCTCACGAAGCGCGATATCCGTATTCGCCAAATCTTTCTCTGACTCCGTGATTGTTGGTACGTCTGCGACGTGCGCAATGTCTTTCGCCTTGATCTTATTCCCCAACTTTTCCATCACTTCGGGGCGCGGTCCCACAAAAATAATCCCTTCTTCCTGACAACGGTGAGCAAGGTTTACGTTCTCCGACAAAAAGCCATAGCCCGGATGAATCGCATCAATTTTTTTATCTTTTGCTAGCTGAATGATCTCTTCGATGTCCAGATAAGGCTTCAATGGATCGTCTTTTTCACCGATTTGATAGGCTTCATCGGCTTTGTAGCGATGCAACGCATAGCGATCCTCATAGGTATAAATGGCCACGGTTTGGATTTTAAGTTCGGAAGCAGCTCTTAGGATACGAATCGCGATCTCGCCACGGTTTGCAACCAGCAGGCGATCAATATTTTTGATGTCAGACATAGA
>CAZNAK010000562.1:0-1843 GCA_964570645.1 uncultured Cytophagales bacterium
GAAGCATAGCGTAGAGTTTTTGCGTGAGATTGCACATTTACGGATGCGCACGAACACCTTTGGTGCGGTATTCCGCATTCGTCATAGCCTTGCCTATGCGATCCATGATTTTTTTCACCAGAAAGGTTTTTTCTATTTACACACCCCGATTATTACAGGATCGGACGCAGAGGGAGCAGGAGAGGTTTTCCGTGTGACCACCTTACCCCCCGATAACCCACCCAAAACAGAAGAAGGAGAGGTGGATTATGTAGAAGACTTCTTTGGGAAAGAGGCGAATTTGACTGTTTCTGGGCAGCTAGAAGGCGAAATCGGCGCGTTAGCACTCGGGGAAGTCTATACTTTTGGGCCTACCTTCCGTGCCGAGAACTCTAACACCGCTCGTCACCTTGCTGAGTTCTGGATGATCGAACCCGAAATGGCGTTCTATGATCTCCAAGATAACATGAACTTAGCAGAGGAGATGATTCAGTACATAATCAAGTTTGCTTTAGAGAACTGCGTTGAGGATCTCACCTTTTTGGATGAACGCTTTACTAAAGAAGAGTCACAAAAGCCTAAGAATGAACGTAGCCCGATGGGTCTTATGGAACGCTTAAAATTTGTGACCGAAAATAACTTTGCCAAAATCACTTACACGGAAGCCATTGACATTCTCCTCAACTCAAAGCCTCACAAAAAGAAGCAATTTGAATATGAAGTTTCGTGGGGGGTCGATTTGCAGTCCGAGCATGAGCGTTTCTTGGTAGAAAAGCATTTTAAGAAGCCTGTCATCGTTACCGATTATCCGAAGGAAATCAAATCGTTCTATATGAAGCAAAACGCAGACGGCAAGACCGTCGGCGCAATGGATGTTCTCTTTCCAAGTATCGGTGAAATCATTGGTGGCTCGCAACGCGAAGACGACCTCGAAAAGCTTCGTACGCGTATGCAGGAGATGAATATCCCAGAAGAAGAACTCTGGTGGTATCTCGAACTCCGTCAATTTGGTACTGCCCCACATAGCGGCTTCGGGTTGGGCTTCGAGCGGCTCATTTTGTTTGTAACGGGCATGGGTAACATCCGTGACGTAATTCCTTTCCCACGCTACCCTAAAAGCGCGGAGTTTTAAGATGAGTTAGACTACAAAAGTTTTGAAGGCTTTTGTGGTCTTTTACTGTACCTTACAGATTATCTATGGTGACGATAATCGTCTCATCACCTTCATTAATAGCATCCTGCTGAACTTGGAAAACCATATCTACGCTGGTTTGTCCTGCCGGGATAATGACAGTACCGCCAACACCATCAAAGTCGGTGCTACCACGAACGAGGTAGTAGTCATTGTTGAAGTTAGCCGTACTTCCCATGACAGAGAAGTTGACCGACAAGTCGGAGCTAGGAGCAATGGAGCCAGTAAAGGTATAGACGAAAGCAGCAGCGTCGTCCTCATCTGCCTGAGTAGGGGAAAGGGAGAAGCTGATTTCGCGGTCAGATATAGCACCTTATCCAAAGACAATGTACACACCTCCTTCGTTTCCATTGAACACTTGATCACGTCCTGAAACGCCAATTAGGATGTCGTCTATGTTATCTCCATTTACATCGCCTGCTGCGGCTACAGCATGAGCAAAATAATCAGCTACTTCAAGACCGTTAATAGTAAACCCATTTGTGCCATCAAGATTGGAGAGTTCAAGCGTAGCAGGAAACTGCGCTACGGCAGCGTGGGATGTCTAGCTTACAGCGTAAAAGACTCCTCATTGAAGTGTCTGGGACTTGGAGAAACACGTCGGTCCCGAGCTTCTACGAGTTTGCGGTACTTGCATACAGTACGTAACCAAGTGGTTTGGCGATTGCGATT
>CAZNAK010000563.1:0-1840 GCA_964570645.1 uncultured Cytophagales bacterium
TTCCCGGGCAGCTTTCGGGCGGAGAGCAGCAACGTGTTGGCTTGGCAAGGGTCATGGCACGCGTGCCAGAGGTGCTTTTATTGGACGAGCCTTTTGCGCATCTGGATTATCCCAACAAGGTCAAGCTTCGGGAAATGCTATTAAAGTTACAAAGTACTCTTGGGCTGACCATTATCTTTGTCACTCATCATATCCGAGAGTCATTTGGTTTGGCAGACCAGCTTTTGGTACTAGAAAAAGGCAAAGTTGTTCAACTTGATCCACCTGAAACCGTTTACAACAGTCCCCGAACGCCGCAGATCGCACGACTTTTTGGAGCTACTAATATACTGCCCTTGCGATTACTTGGAGAATCTTTCAAAAGTTTTCCTCCAGAGACTTTAGCTTATGTGCCCCCTGAGTTTATCCGACTGTCATCCAAAGGTGGTAAGTCTGCGCGAATAAAAAGCCTTCTCTACATGGGTGGAAGAACACAGGTATGTGCCACCTTAAAAGATAACACCGAACTGTACTTCTTTGCTCATCATGTTAATCTAAAAGTGGGTGATTTAGTAAAGCTTGTGACTTCGTTTGAGCGGCTACATATTTTTGAGAACCCTAGTTGAACTTACGCTATCCTTTGATTAAATCCTTCCGTATCAACCTATAATCTTCCGTGGCGTAAAATGAAAATAAGGCCGCTAACCGGATGGCTAGCTCCTGAAAGCGCAGGTTTCCACTCTCATCTGTCTTGGCAAGTAGCTCGGGTAAGCCATACTTCTGTACCAAATCCATTTCGGCTTGATAGCGTTTGGAAGTTAGAAAAATAGCACGTACAGACGCTTTTA
This sequence comes from uncultured Cytophagales bacterium, assembly GCA_964570645.1. Taxonomy (GTDB): domain Bacteria; phylum Bacteroidota; class Bacteroidia; order Cytophagales; family Bernardetiaceae; genus DAISIL01. The sequence continues at coordinate 828 of CAZNAK010000563.1, forward strand.
AGTCGCCTGCAAGCAGTAACCCCACGCGGTCGGCGGTTAGTTGCATAACGCGTGAGGTAGCCAAAAGCTGTTGTTTTTGGATGTCTTCCTGCGAACGCTTTTCTGCCCCTTGTACAGATACTAAAGTAAGTGCTGTTCCTGCCGCTTGCATGACCTGTTGGCTATTCTCGGCGATAGCCTGAAAGCGTGCCGTACGTTGGAGCAGCGAGGAAACGCTATTAAGTTGAGGAACCGTTTTCATGGCGGATCCCAGTGCGCCTAAGCCCGGAAGAATTGATAGTACGGTATCAAGTGCAAAGCGTCCTTTTTCTTTGGCACCTACCCAAAGGTCGCTCGATGTAATTCGGACATGACCAAATTTGAGGTGTGCCATTTCAGCACCTAACGCAAACTGCCACTCTTTACCACTCAAAAAAAACGGTGACTCTGGATTGAGATGATCTGCCCCAACAACCAAAAACGAAGGGGTGTCTTCATATCCGAAGATGCCCACATGGTTTGCGCCCTGTGCCACAAAGCAGTTTACTGCCTCCATCCCGAGGGCTTGGCGTGTATCCATCAAAACTTGTTGGATATGGCTGTATTCTGACTCATTCAAAGACTGTGCGAAGGCTTTTAGCGTACCCGTGTCGGGACGAGGAACTTCTGCCAGCCACTTTTCGAGTACTTGGCGGATTCCCTTTTCGCGGCTGGCGGGGTGACGGACTTCTTTTTCCAGAAACTTATCCGATAACGTGTTAAAGTCCGCTGTCTCGCTCGGTGTGGCTTCCGTTTTGGTCAAACCCTCTGGGTTTAAAACGGTCTCTAAGGCTTTGGCTTGCTCTTCCTCCGAACGGCTTGCATACGCTTGCCAGCGGGATACACGGTTTGGTACCAGCGGTTGCAAACGTGCGAGTTCACCTAATGTCTTCTTTGCATTTTTCTCTCCCTTGGCTTCTATGATGAGATCCAAAATTTGAATTCGGAGGACCTGCCCACTCGCTTTCTGTGTCAGGTCAAGATCGGCGGGGGGG
>CAZNAK010000564.1:0-1839 GCA_964570645.1 uncultured Cytophagales bacterium
TTTTCATACCATGGCTTTCTACGGGTATCAAAATGTGCTTTCCGTCACGCTCAAAAACACCGGGGCGTGCCGTTTGGCAGTTAAACAAGATTGGAATGGAAGGTCCAAAAATATCGGCATCAATGATACCCACTTTCGCGCCGGTGTCCCGCAAGGCTAGTGCAAGGTTTGCCGTCACCGTAGATTTTCCTACGCCTCCTTTTCCAGAAGCGATCGCGACGACATTTTTTACATCAGGTAATATTGGCCCAACGCGTGTGCTGGTCACCTGTGCGTCCATGATAATTTCAAGCGGCGTTTCTTCGCCTATTTCTTTCCGCACAGCCTCCTCACAGTCACGGCGTATTTTTTCCTTGAGGGGGCAGGCGGGGGTAGTCAGGATGACCCGAAAGCTTACTTTATCGTTACTCACCTTCAAATCCTCAATCATATTGAGTGTGACGAGGTCTTTCTTCAAATCGGGATCATCTACCGTGCCGAGCGCACGTAAAACGGCTTCGCGAGTCATAATTTTCTTAATTTTACTTTAGGTAATGGATGTAAAAACAAGCTATTGCAAACATTGTTCGCTGAAGTAATGAAAGGCATCTTCGGCACTTTCCATTGCTCCATGAACGGTCGCAAAATGTCCGTGTGTATTGGTTGCTTCACCCGCAAAAAATAGGTTTCCGACGGGCTTGGCAAGCATGCGTCGTTGTTTATGGGAGTTGGGCGAAGGGTAGGAATACGCGCCTTCAATAAAAGGGACGTTCCCCCAGTCAATTACCTTTGAATTGATGAGCAGTCGGGAGGCTTTATTCTCAAAAAGCTGGTCGAGTTCATCGACCACAGTCGGAACGAGTTGATCTTCCTTCGCGACGAGCTTTTGCGCCTGATCGCCCATCGCATAAGCCGTCAGTATGTGTTTATCTGTGTCTTTTCCGTCTGCCACAGACCAAAACTCAGCTACTGTCTCACAACCAATAATTTCACTTAGCTTTTTGGGCCAGAATCGTTCACTAAACTCCAGAATTATTTTTAAGCCTGCTTTATCCATTCCGATAGTTTGTATAGCTTTTGTTTTCCAGTCGGGAAGTGGTGGGTCAAAGGCGATTGCTCCTTTTTTGAGTTGTGTGAGCGGTATGGTTACAAAAACAACATCTGCGTAATAGGATTGACAGGACTCTGTAATGACCTCAAAGCCCTGTTGCCCCTGGCGGATAAAACGCACAATTTCATTGCGTTGGATATCTTTTCCCTCGGCAATGCGCTCAACGAGTTGGTTGTACCCTCCTTTAATTCGATGGTTTGTCTCGCCTGCTTTCCACAAATATGACCCACGTGCCATGCTTTCTACACCTAGGCGATCGGGGGAAGTACCATATTCAGCCGCCATTGCTGCTGCATAAGGGCGAGCGGTCTCCCAGACTCTATTTTCTTGTAAAAAATTTAATAAATTTACATCTTCTCCACGGTAGCGGTGGTGGTGGTTGTAAAATTCATAAAAATCAGCTAAGTCGTCGTCTTGGATGAGTTTTTTAAAAGTAACGACCTCATTTCCTTTTCTGTAATGCGGAGGATAAAAGTCTTCGGTAAATTCTTGTTCTAACTCTTGCAAGACTTTGTATAGTATTGAACGCCGCCCATGTACAAACTCTGCACCTAGTTCTACGGGCATCCCAAATAAGTTTGAATCTGTCCAAATCCTACCTCCGATTTTGTTTGAGGCTTCCAGAATGCGTACAGGAATATCTTTTACCTCTAGCAGGTTGGCTAAGTACAAGCCAGAAATACCAGCACCGATGATTACTGCTTCCATGATTATCGAATGTAATAAAAATTGAACACTTTGCCGATTAA
>CAZNAK010000565.1:0-1821 GCA_964570645.1 uncultured Cytophagales bacterium
TCTTTCGCCATTCGCTCAAGGCGCTGGCGCCGCTCCCGTAGGCGCTCGCAGGAAGAAAACCTCGCACTGGACGATTTACTTCAAGCGATTTCGCAAGATAGTAGTCGTGGAGACTGGCTTTCCGCCCTTGCAGAAGCGTACTACATCCGACAAGATACAGTCGAGGCAATCAATTACGGAAAAAAAGCACTCGCCTTGGGTTGGGAGACACCAGAACTGCATCGTTTGCTAGGGGCGTTGTATTTTGAGTCCGGACAAGACTCCCTAGCCGTTTTACATTATGATAAGTTGCTGAGCTTTTTCCCTGAGACTTCAAGGGCATGGCTCGAAACAGGCGAAAGCTACAACCGTCAGCAGGACACCACCGAGGCAATGTATCGCTTTCGGCAAGCCTTGTGTTACGCGCCCAATACAGCAGACTCCATGGAGGTATATTTGTTTATGTTCGACCTTGAGCGTTCTCGAAAGCAATGGCTGAAAGCACGAAATTTAGCGCGGCTTGCCCGACAAAAAACGACGATCACAGCGGACTGGGCTTATCGGTACGCAGAACTTCAATATACCTTCGGAAAACTTGACAGTGCGCGGTTTTATTGGACACTCACCACCGTACAGGACAGCACCTACTGGCAGGCACATCGGAAGTTAGCAGAAAATTATTTTTACAACAAGGCCTACCAGCGCGCCCTCCCATATCTGGAAGCAGGGCTGCGTTACCGTCCCCAAGATCGTGAATTACACCTTTGGTATGCTCACATTCTAGAATACATGAAACGTGATTATCAAGCTGCCAAAACACACTACCAGCAAGCGGATCAACTTGGCGTTCCTGTCAATGACTACGCCGAGCAGAGTTATCGACGGGTGATCTGGAAAATACGCCGTGATTCTTTGCGCGCCTTGGGGCAATGGAAAGAGCCAGAGGCGAAAAAAGAAGAAAAGGAAACAGAAGACAAGTGAGCCTAATTTACATCAGATTTTGGCGTAAACTCATTCACAAACTCCCTCCAACGCCTTTAGATTTTTGATCCGTCCTAGCGTCTCGGCGGCAATCAGCAGCATTTCCTGTACGCTCGCCAGGGTTTTTCCTTCGGGGAAAATCGCCGTAAGCTCAACCAATAATCCATCATAGGAAGTGTAAATCCGTTCATACGTCTGACCAAGGTGCATAAAACGAACCAGCAGTACCGTCTCGCCTAGTGGTGTCTTTTTGCGTTGGTAGTTTGGTTTGAGCTTTTTGTCTAGCTGCCCGACACGAACAGCAGCATGTTCGTAGGTTGGGTTTGAGCTTTTGTAGGGAAACGTTTTCTCTTGCCAGCGTTTTAAGCGGATCTCGATACCGTCTTGGTTGTAGAGCCTACCGTTTTTCTTAGACCTCAGCACACGGTCTTCTAGCTCAAGTGCGTAAGTCTTTTTGCCTGCGGTGAAGGTGAGAAACGTGAGTGCAGAGTCGCAGGGAATGAGATTTTGCCCGAGTGTACACTGCCCAATAAGCAAAAAAAGAAGTCCGAAGCACCATTTCATAATCTCTTTTACGATAAAAAACGGTTCAGCAGTATAGCAAATACCGATATTTTGAAGTTTTTATTATTTCCAACCCGTTCAAAGATGGATTTGAGGTTGTCTTAATTCATCGTATCTTCAACCCTTCAAGCAGCATTATTATTTTGAAGTACTATCTTATTGCAGGCGAAAAGTCGGGCGACCTTCATGCGGCACGGCTCATGCGAGCTATCAAAACTTACGATACTAAGGCTGAGTTTCGCGGTTGGGGAGGCGAGAAAATGCAAGCTGTCGGTATTCAGCTCGTCAAACACTATC
>CAZNAK010000566.1:0-1807 GCA_964570645.1 uncultured Cytophagales bacterium
AAGGCCTTTGTAAAAGCAAAGCGCTTTTTAGAAGCCGCTGAAATATTTGAGCAGAACGGGAATCAAGAAAAGATGAACGTGATGTACGGCTACCATCATATTTATCACGAGAGCTGGGACGAAGCCTTGGGTTACCTTGAAAAAACGGAGAACTACAAAGCCTTAGCTAAGGTGTATAAAGAACTGGGTAGAACTGAGCGCTATCATTGGGCGGTTGGCCAAAATTTTTTACAGAATCAAAATACCATCGAAGCGGCACAACACTTCATGAAAGCTAAGGAATACGGGCTTGCAGCTGAGATCTACGAAAAGAATAATGATGCCGCGAAAGCGGCAGCGCTTTACGCGAAGAATGGTCAGTTTGAACTGGCAGCCGAACTTTTTGCTAAGTTAGGAGACAGCCAACGTGCTGCGCTGGCCTACGAAAAAGTCGGCTATTTCGACGAAGCCATCCAACTTTACCAAGACAACGGCGCTTCCGATAAAGCTTTTAAGCTGCTCATCGATTCACAACGCTTCTTGGAAGCGGCACGCATTCGACTTCAGCAAGGTATGGTAGATGAGGCGCTTTCGGTGGCACAAAAAATTCATGACCAACATCCGGACTACCTTGAAGGTCAGTTACTCACGGGAAAGCTGCTCTACAAAAAGGAAATGATGGAGGCTGCTGTTTCAAAGCTTGATGACGTGGGCAAGGTCAGCCTGGAACGTTTTGATGCCGACTTAAAGTATATTTATGCCGATGCCCTGGAGAAAACCCAGAACTTCGAGCGGGCAAAAGAGATATTTCAGGAACTCTTGAAACAAGATTTTCACTATCGAGATGTCCAAAGCCGTATTCAAAGTCTGGAAACCCAGATTGCAAAAGGCGCTCCTTCAGTGGACCTCAAGGCCGAAACCATTTCAGGAACTGCGCCCAAAGCCGAGTCACGCTATGAAGTACTAAGTGAACTGGGACGAGGGGCTATGGGAATTGTCTATAAGGCAAAAGATAAAGTGCTCGAAAGAATCGTTGCGCTCAAAGTTCTTCCGCATACGCTTCATAACGACTCGGAGGCTCTAAAAAGTTTACAAAATGAAGCTCAAACTGCGGCAAAGCTGAATCATCCAAATATCGTTACGATTTACGATGTGTGCGAAGAGGCGATGGGGCCCTGTATTGCAATGGAGTACGTTGAAGGACATACTTTTGACGTCATTTTAAAGCAGAAAAAAAGGTTAAATTTATCCTCGTTTATGGCGGTTGCCAAATCGATGTGTGAGGTCATGCATTATGCGCATCAACACAAGGTGATTCATCGTGACATTAAGCCTTCAAATATCATTCTGATTCCGCAAAGCAAGACCATCAAATTGATGGACTTTGGTCTCGCTAAAATTTTGCAAGAAATGTCGGTGGATAAAACCATGCTTCGAGGAACGCCTTTGTACATGTCACCTGAACAAATCACCGGAAAAAATATTGACCATCGAACGGATATCTACTCTCTGGGTATTCTTTTCTACGAGTGCCTTTCGGGCAAGCCCCCTTTTACTGAGGGGGACATCATGTATGCGCACCTGCATGAAACACCTAAAGATCTTAGCAGTTTGGTAAGCGAGCTCCCACCCCAGCTCTCTCAAATCATTATGGCCTGCATTGCCAAAGATAAAGCCAAGCGTCCGAAGACGGCCCAGGAGCTATGGTTTCACATGACAAAATCCACTTGACCCCCAAATTCGCAATGTAGTAGGGACTGTATTTATGAGGGGAATGAAACGCCGTTTTTTATTAAGTTTAATCATGATTATCGGTCTGGGTTTCTGG
>CAZNAK010000567.1:0-1797 GCA_964570645.1 uncultured Cytophagales bacterium
GGGCTATTTTGGAAACTTATTCAAGGAGCGATCCCCCCTCCTCCACAACCACTTTGAGGAGGGCGGATTGCGCTACGCTTACCCCCTCGTTCAGTACAAGGTCGTCCGAAATATGCCGATGCTTGTAGGGCTGGAAGAGGGTGCCAAACTGCTCGTTGAGCTGTTTACCCAAATCAGAGAGCTGGAGATCAAAGGAGAAACCCACCCGATAAAAGAAAAGCAGATCGAGTTCCAGACGCGAGAAGTAGGTGTAGGAGATGAACTCTACGACTACCAGTTCAAAACCCTCTGGATGGCACTCAACCAAAAGAATCATGCCCACTATCAGGCGATCACGGAGCCAAAAGAACGTCAGAACCTACTCGATAATATCCTGATAGGGAATATCCTGACTCTATTCAAAGGAATCAACCACCACACAGAGGAGCGTATTTTGGTAAAGACGAAGCTCAGAGAGAAACGAACACACTTCAAAGACCAGCGCATGATTGCCTTTCAGGGGAGCTTTACTACTAATGCCTACCTGCCCGGATACATTGGGCTGGGCAAGTCCTCGGCACGCGGATTCGGAACCATCTCCCGACCTAACCCCTAAGCAAAATGGAACTATTCCTAAACTCTTATGGCACATACCTTCACATAAAAGACGAGATGTTTACCGTGCGTGTAAAAGATCCCAAAACCAAGCAGGTCACCAACCACCCTCCTATCCCTGCCCACAAAATTGAACGGATTTTCCTAACCAAAGGACAAGCCCTGAGTACTGACGCAGTGCGCCTGGCGCTACGTAACAATATTGATCTCATCTTTTTAGAGTACGAAGACGGAAAGCCCCTCGGAAGAGTATGGCATGCGGGGCTAGGCAGTACCACCCGTATCCGAAAACGCCAACTGGAAGCCAGCCTAAATCAGGAAGCTGTGAGTTGGGTCAAGCTGTGGCTTAATGCAAAGGTGGAAAATCAAATCACATTTCTCAAAGACCTCAAAAAGCACCGCAAAAAGCAACACACCTTGCTGGATCGTAGCATTGCCCTTATCGAGCAACAGCAGCAGCAGCTTAAAGCAGCCCAAGAGGCTACTACAATAACCCCCCTAGCCCCATCCCTTCGCGGTTGGGAGGGAACCGCCTCACGCATTTATTTTCAGACGCTTAGTCAGTTACTCTTGCCAGAACACCAATTCGATGGGCGAAGTAGCCGACCAGCCGCCGATCCCTTCAACGCCTTTCTCAATTATGCCTACGGCGTGCTGTACAGTCATGTCGAAAAAGCACTCATCGTAGCGGGTATCGATCCCTACGTCGGTTTTCTACATCGGGACGACTACAATCAACTCAGTATGGTCTATGATTTCATCGAACCCTACCGAATTTACGCACAGCGTGTAGTGTTTCGACTTTTCTCGGGCAAAAAAGTCAAACAGACACATACCTCGCCCCTAACCAACGGAGTTCGACTCAACGAGGAAGGGAAACCTTTCCTGATCGAAGCCTTCAATAACTACTTCCGCACCGAAAAAATCCGCTACCATAACCGAAATCAAACCCGTGCCAACGCCCTACAGCAGGACGCACACCGCTTTGCTAACGCTTTACTCGAACACAAAACCACGAACTTGCCATGATCGTCTGGGTACTCTATGATATTACCGAAGATAAAGCCCGTACTAAAGTCGCCAAATACTGCCAACAAGCGGGCTTGTACCGTGTGCAGTACTCTGTCTTTCTCGGGACACTCAAGCCCAACCAGCGCGATACCCTAGAACTCAAAATAGAGGAATGTATCGACGAAAACCGCG
>CAZNAK010000568.1:0-480 GCA_964570645.1 uncultured Cytophagales bacterium
AGAAACGTAAGTCTGCATTCAATACCTCAAAACTGCCGTCGTCCTTGCGCTCTACGCGCTCCCGAAAGTCCTTACCGATATAAAAAAGATTGATCGGACGCGGATAAATCTGGTCGGAGTAGCCCAAGTCGGTAAGTTTGTGTGTAGCTTCAATGACTTTTTCCTGTGCCGAGTGCCTGAATAGATCGTCTTCCATAATCTCCGAAAAGGCAACCTTTAATTTAGGGTGTTGCGCGTCAATGACCACTAAACCTTGATCGCCGTAAAGCGCGTGAACAAATCGCCGTGTCGCCTCTGCCAGTGTGGGGGCTTGGGCATAGCTCTCCGTAAAGGGCGATATATCTTCTCCGATACTCTCAGCAAGTTCGGGCAGTCCCTCAGTAGAGAACGCCCCGACTGCGCCCGTCTGCTTTGTCTCCCACGTCCAGCTTTTACGGAAAAGTCGAAAGGAACGAATTTCGTCAATATCATGATCCTCGC
>CAZNAK010000568.1:490-1793 GCA_964570645.1 uncultured Cytophagales bacterium
GCCATCCAATATACAGGAACAAAATTGTAGGTCGGATATTCCGCTTTGAGCTTTTTTGCTGCCTCAATGACGGTCATGATCTTATAATGAAAATACAGCGGACCCGAAAAAACGTTGAGCTGATGCCCGGTGGTCAGCGTAAAGGTGTTGGAATCTTTGAGCTGCTGGATTGCTGGCGGATTTTTTAATCCTGCGTACTGCTCCTCTAATACCTCAACCAAGTTTTGTCGTGCTGCCTCCGAGAAATGCGTCTGCTTTTCTTTGATTTGGGGTAAAAAGTTTTTTGGGTCGGGGAAGTGTCCGTAGAAAGGTTTTAAGGCTTCGTTTTGGGTAAGGTAGTCGGTTAGTGCTTTGGAAAAAAAGCCCGTTTGGGCGAGTGAAATACGAAAATCGTGGAGGTCAGTCATAGAATATGGGCTAAAATCAGATAACCAAACCCCAAAAAATTTGAAAATGTTAGTAAAGCCAACTAGATTAGCCTCCTGATAACAAACTAAACACACTTAAACCATGAGAAGTAAGCTGAATTATGGAATTATTCTAGGCCTTGTACAAATTGCGGGTGGGTTAGTGACCTATCTATTAGGTCCAGAAATTTTTGCTACTAATTTCTTTATCCCTATCCTAGTATCTCTAGGTTTTGGTGTATTGGGTATCGGGCTTATCTACTATTTTGGCATAAAGTTAAGAGCTGAGAACGGTGGGTATTTTTCTTTTGGGCAGGCCTTTGGCGGTCTCATGATTATGACCATCATTTCTACTGTGTTGGCAGGTATATTTTCGGTATTACTAAATGTAGTCATTGACCCTGATTACGGACAGGCAGTATTAGACGCTACAAGCGAAATGCTTGCTAATCAGGGATTAGATGAAGCGCAGATTGAGGCTTCTATGGCTTCTGCCGAAAATCCCTCTTCCCCCATGGCGGTTGTTAAGTCTTTGGGTGGATCCTTGGTTTTTGCAGCCATCGTAAACTTGATTATTGCCGCAATTATCAAAAAGAATCCTGACAACGGGTTTGATGAGAGTGATGAAATTTTAGCGTAATTTTCTAGTATTAGAAATGGTTTTAAGGCTGCAAAAGTTTTGAAAGCTTTTGTAGTCTTTTTTATGCCTTCAACTTAAAACTGTTCCGATGATAAGGCGTGATGCCATGCTCAAGAATAGCTTCACGGTGTGCTTTGGTCGGATAGCCTACGTTGGTTTCCCAGCTGTAGTGCGGAAATTGCTCGGCAAGTTGTCTCATTTGTTCATCCCGATGTGTTTTGGCCAGAATTGAAGCTGCTGCAATAGACATGTACTT
>CAZNAK010000569.1:0-1790 GCA_964570645.1 uncultured Cytophagales bacterium
TTACGGTTTTGTCTATCAGAGGCGCGTAAGGTCTTCCGTTCAGTCGAACTTTGATGTGTGCATAGACTTCCAAATCGTCGATGGCTGCCGTTTTACGGTAATGCTCGACCAAAAACTGCGAAAATTGATAGATCATATCTGGGTGTGTGACCAGTTTTCGCTTCTGTCTTGGGGTTAAAAACTCTTCGGGACGCACCGTCCATGTCGAATCGTGTGCGTCCGATTTAAGCTCAAAATACCCGCGCCCTTGCTTAGAGCGTAGCATCATCCGCCACGAGAAGCGATGTCCTTCTTCGGTCCAGTTCACGTCCCCCTCAATTAAGTGGTGACGAAACGGCATCAGTAAATGATAAGCAAGCACCAAACCTAATCCAAAAAGAATACGTTTTTGCGTTGCGGATGGCGGCGGGGCGTAGTTTTCTAAAAACGCAACGCTTTTGAACCCAGGACGAATGCGATAGAGTAGTTTTCGTGGCCAGTTGGGTGGGAAGTACATTAAAGACAAACAAATTGACATCCACGGGAAAATTCCAATTTTGAAAATCAGGGTGTTGGTCACATGAAAAAATAATATTCCCGTTAAGATTAGTTTTCGGGTACGTTTCCAGAGCAACAAAAAGGGAGCGGAAAAATCTAACAGTACTCCTCCCCATGCCATAAAATACGCAACTTCTTTCTGACGGAGAAGCTCTCCCATAAAGTGCGTGTAGGACTTTGCCGTAAGCCATATCCGCAGTGGCTTAGCCTCTAACCAATCCGCCTGTAACTTAGCGATGCCTCCATAAAAATAGACGACACCCATAAAAAGTGGTAAAATGAAGGCTTGCCATGCCGCGATGGTATCGCTGCGCAGCTTAGGATTGTACTGGCTGTCGAGAGAAAAACGCCGATGTGCAGGCAAAAAGAACATCAAAAAGCATAGAAATGCGAATAAATACCCGTGGTTCAGATACCAGGATTTCGTCAGTAGGAAGCTATACGAAAAGCCAATCGCGAAGAGCAGCGTACAGACTTTGTAGTATCTACCCACCACAATAAATCCTCCCAAAACCAGAAAAGTGCCGTACAAAATGTACATCCACGGGAAGGGAGGTGGAGGCTCAACCCATTTAAAGAAGCTGTATTTGAAGCGCGTTGCATTCGCGTAGGCTTCGTGGAGTTCGGGGTTTAAGAGTCCCATGAAGCCCTCGGCGATGCCAAAAAAGCCAAAAGCGATCCGAAAAAAGACTAAGCCCGCAATGTCGGTTGGGGTAAAGAGCGTATTACGAAGTTTTGTCCACACAGTCACTCTCCCAGTTCTAGTTTTGCAGCCCTAACATAAATGCCATTTACGATCCGCCCAAATGCCTGTGGTGCTTTTTCGGGTTCGGCGCGCTGGTAGGCTTTCCCGAGGGCAAAAAAATACTGCATTTCTTTTTGCTCAGAAACTTTTCCTTCCGTAGCTGCGACCAACTCCTCAAAGGTAGCAATAGCTTCGTCATTTTGTACGTCTTTCATGTAAGCTACGCCTTGCAGGTATTTAATATCGAAGTTATCGGGTGTGATGGCAAGGCAAGAGTCGGCTACACGGATGGCAGCTCTGTAATTTTCTTCCAAGATGTAAAGCTTGGTAAGGTCGCCGTAATATTTTGCGTCATGTACACGCTCACGGTTGTACAAAATCCGAGAGTGAGAATGACTGATGGCTGCCTTACGGTCGGCTTCACGCGCCAAAAGGTTGTTATAAAACACACGGGCAACCGTATAATCCGGTTTAATTTGGAGTGCACGACTCAAGAATTTGTGACTTT
>CAZNAK010000570.1:0-1789 GCA_964570645.1 uncultured Cytophagales bacterium
CTCAAGTTACCTCCCTATTGCCCCGAACTTAATCCTGTAGAACGCTTTTTTGGGGTTCAACTAGGATTTTCAGGAATTTGCTAAATTTAGGGAAAATAAATCCCTGCTAAAATGGAAGAGCTATTCACACAGTTACTAGACCTCCCCCCTTTGGAAGTGACCTTAGCGGAGGTTGGTTCACGTAAAATTGTCCTTCATTGCCACCATAGAATTTTAAAGGTTTCCTGAAAATCCTAGTTGAGCCGCACAAATTAAAGTAGATTTCAGGTAGTAAGGCAAACTTTACGGTTCAAAGATACCTTTTTACCGTAGAAGAAAATAGATTATGGGATACTGGAAAGACATTACAGAAGCAGGAAAAACCCTAACCAAAGGGGCTTCTCTGACTTTAAAACACCTCTGGGCAGCCCGAAAGTCGCGGCAAAAAAACTTTGATCCAGAGCAAGCGAATTACTTTGAACAGCAAGAAGGAATCGTTACCAATACCTATCCGTTTGAGGCCATTCCTGTACCCGACACGGGACGCTATCGCCTTCATAACGAGATCGAAGATTGCATCGTTTGTGATAAATGTGCCGACGTGTGCCCTGTAAATTGCATCGAAATTGAGTCCGTAAGAGCCGCAGAAGGTACCATTCGGAAGGCTTCTGACGGAACCTCAGTGAGGCAATATGCGACCAAGTTCAATATTGATATGGCAAAATGCTGCTTTTGCGGACTTTGCACGACTGTCTGCCCGACAGAGTGTTTGACAATGACCAAAACCTATGACTTTAGTGAGGTTAACTTAGGAGAAATGATCTACGCCTTCTCGGAACTAACTCCCGAACAAGCTGCCGAGAAAAAGGAAGAATGGGCAAAGCTAGAGGCGGAAAAACGTGCTAAAGCCCTCGAAAAAAAGGCAAAAGCAAACACTATTACCACCAAAAAAACACGTATCATACCCAAGCGCAAACCGAAAACCGATGACTAAACTCGCCCGACTAATTCCTAAACTTGCAGACTATCAAGTCGTCCTTGGATCGGGATCACCGCGCAGAAAAGACCTGCTTACAGGCTTAGGGCTTACCTTTATCGTACGCAAAAAAGAAGTTAACGAGCATATTCCAGAGGAAGTTATGGCTTATGAAGCCGCTAAATTTCTTGCACGGAAAAAAAGCCTTGCACAAGACCTCTCCTCCCACGAGTTACTCATCACGTCGGATACTACCGTTATTCTTGATAATAAAATCTACAATAAACCCACCGATACGGCAGAAGCGACCCAAATGCTAGAAGAGCTTTCAGGGAGTACCCATGCCGTCGTGACGGGGGTTTGTTTACGAACAGCAAAAAAGGAAATTAGCTTTTCGGAGACTGCCCTAGTAACACTCAAAACACTTACTCCTGAGGAAATTAACTTTTACATTCGTTCATATCAACCCTTCGATAAAGCAGGAGCTTACGGCATTCAGGAATGGATCGGGATGGCTTGTGTGACACGTATTGAAGGAGATTACTATGCCGTGATGGGACTTCCTACTTTTCGGATCTATCAGGGCTTAAACGAGCTTTTAGAATAAAAAAGAATCCATGGTCTTTTTCCGACCACTGACAGGGATTCTTAACAGCTTTTGTAGTTGCCTTGTCTTACGGAATCCATTTGATGTCTTTAAAGTTTGGCTTGCGCTTTTCGAGGAATGCGTCACGTCCTTCTTTGGCTTCTTCGGTCATGTAGGCAAGTCGGGTAGCCTCGCCCGCAAAAACTTGCTGTCCTACCATGCCGTCGTCAGTTAAATTGAAAGCGAAC
>CAZNAK010000571.1:0-1766 GCA_964570645.1 uncultured Cytophagales bacterium
TGTCTCGTGTAGTATTCCAGTTTTTTTGTAGCCCATTTACCCACTCAAAAAGTGTTTCTTCGGTGGCTTTGGGGATCGTACCCAGATAAACCGAATACTGAATGCGGATAAGTCCATCGTCGAGCAAACGATGGGCGATTTTTTGACGTAAACTGTCGTTTTCGATGTCGTAACTGACTAAGAGAGGCATAACTTTAAGGGAAGTGAGTTTTTACTTGCTTGATGATCGTACTTTTTACCTCTTCCCAGTCCGTAGGACTGAGCAGCTTTGGCATCGGCTCAAGTTCTGCATCTTCAATCAACACCTCTGCTGTGATGGCAATGCTGCTTACTTTTTTGGGGCTGATACTACGTACTTCCTCACCTACTGAAATGAGGAAAGTATTACGCTTTTTTTCGAGCCGTAAGCCTTTGGTATCTAAGACGAGTTGCATGGCATATTTTTTGAACCAAAAAGGTAAAGATTAAACAATTTTAAGATCAGAATAATTCCAAACTCATTCGCATATTTTTCGTATTTGACTTCATAAAATTACCTTTATCATCATGGCTTATAGCAACTACAAACGTTTACGAACCGTCATCCAAGAGTTTGAACTGGAAGCCATTTCTACAAATCTATTTACCCCAAAACCGTCGCCTAAAACGCCAAGTCCGTGGCTCAAGACAAGTTTGGAAAAAGCAAAGGCACAACCGCTACTGAACGAAAAAGCAAAGTCGGAACGCTTGCTTTCACCGATCTTGATGGAAGTGGCTGAAACGTTTCAAGATCATGTTACACTTTTTTCGGGAGAACCTCTTGACCTTGACCCCGATCGTGGACTGATTGGAGTTTGCGATTTTTTGTTTGCTCTGGCACCCAACAAACCCTATTTGGAGGCTCCCGTAATTTCTATTGTGGAGGCAAAAAATGATGATTTGGAGTACGGAAAAGCGCAATGTGCCGTACAACTGTATGCTGCTCATGTCTTTAATCAACAAGAGGGGAAGTCCATTTCTGTACTTTATGGCTGTGCTACCGATGGGCGAGAATGGCAGTTTTTACGCTTCCAAAACGGTGTTTTTGAGATTGACCGTGAAAGCTATACACAAGTAGAAGAGGTGCTGGGCATCTGGTATCATATTTTGGATTCCTACACCTGATAATGAAATTGCCGCCACGAGTAGCTCCCAAACTCTTCGGGCGGTGGCAAACTGGCTTCCTCAAAGGCATTTTCGAGTTCAGCGATTCGTGGGTTTTCTTTTCCCAAAACGTAACTGGCAAAAGTAATTTTTCCGCGCAGGTGTTTCTTGAAACTCCCCACCCAATTGGTGTTTAGCTTTCCTTGTTGGTGCTGAATTAAAATCACGTCGGCAAGCTGTTGGATTTCCTTTTCGAGTTCGGGAAGGAAGGGTTCGGGCAACTGAATTTCCTGATCTTGTAATATCAAGCCTGTAACTTCTTTAAGTTCTTCTTTACCAAAGGCTTTTGTCTTTTTCGGATTAACCAAAAAGCCTTTTTCGGTGATTAGTTCAAGCAAAGCGGTCTTTTTTTCGGGGGTGATAGCTTGCTCAGAAGAAACCGAAATATCATCTGCGTAGCGTGTCAAGGTGCAGTTATTCGTTTTTCCCCAACGAAAAAGGGCAAGATCCAGTTTTCGAGTCGCCAGATCGGAGAGTACGGGCGAGGTGGGCGCACCCATAGGCAGCCGTCCGCGAAAGGTAACAAGTCGGGTGAGGGCTTCTACGGCTTCACGCTGAAAACGCAGGCGCATTTCAGCATCGTC
>CAZNAK010000572.1:0-1765 GCA_964570645.1 uncultured Cytophagales bacterium
TTTGATGGTCAACTCGTAACTGGAGCTGTGCTAAGTGATTAAAAACTACGTTTTAACGGTATTACGCAGCCTGAATCGTAATCGGTTGTACGCACTTGTCAACATTCTTGGCTTAGCTATTGGCACTGCTTGTTTTACCGTCCTTTTACTGATTATTTTGCACGAGTGGTCTTACGACCGTCATCATAATCACTTGGATCGCATTTTTCGTGTCACCGAACGCGTCGAAAAAGACGGAGTTGGCGAGCATTCCAGCTCAGTGCCTTTTCCGCTCGGTCCGACCTTGCAACGCGAACATCCAGAAGTGATCGAAAGTAGCGTGCGGATGTTCAACTTTCAGGTGCCTTTACTCTCGGTAGCCAAAGGAGATGTTTCCTATAACGAGTCCGGTTTTTACTTTGCGGACTCTGCCTTTCTTGACGTTTTTAACTTTCCGCTTCATCGGGGCGACTCACGCAAGGTACTTCGTCAATCAAATGAAGTGCTGATTTCCTCCCGCGCAGCGCAAAAGTACCTCGGCGAAATTGACCATCTGGGCGATACGCTCTACTTTCAAGGGCGCGTACCTATGGTGGTAGTTGGTATTTTTGAAGAAAATCTACTGCCTTCTCACTTTGAGTTTGACTTCATTGCCTCCTTCGTCACGCTTGAGCGTATGATTATCGAGGAAACGCGCCAAAGCTGGGTTTGGAACCCCTGCTGGACGTACATCCGCGTTAAACCGCATGTTGATGCTGAATCTTTGGAAGGATTACTTTCACGCTTTAGCCAAAAATACCTCGAACCCGCATTCCCCGGCTTAGTGTCTTTAGCTGCGCAACCCCTAAAGGACATACATCTGTACTCTCGCCTTGACTACGAACACCAGACAAATAGCGATATTCGCTACCTAGTTACCTTTGGTATTTTGGGTACGCTCGTACTGATCATTGCGGCTTTGAACTTCATGCAGCTTTCCATTTCAAATGCTGCGCTGCGGGCCAAAGAAATTGCCGTCAGAAAAGTACTTGGTGCTTTACGAATGAGCCTGATTCAGCAGTTTTTGCTTGAATCTTTGATTGTAGTAGGAGCCTCATTGTTGGTGGCTTTTATCTTGATCGAGATTACCCTGCCTTATCTGGTAACGCTCTCGGGCGAACCGCTGCAAGTACACCAAAATGACTGGACACGGATTGCACAAATTATTCTGGGAACGGGCTTGTGTGTCGCTTTATTAGCGGGTGCGTATCCTGCGTATTTTATGTCTGGGTTTGATCCAAGATTCGTTTTTAGTGGAAAACGGGCGCATCTGCCGCGCCGTCGGCATTTTAACCGATGGTTAGTGCGGTTGCAGTTCAGCATTTCGGTCATGCTTTTGATCTTTACGCTCACCAATCAGAAGCAACTCCAGTTTATGCGCCTCTTCGATTTAGGCTTTGATACCGACCGTGTTTTGGTAGTTCCCTTGGCGCATGCCACCGAAATTCGCGGAAATTACAAGGACTTTACCGCTGCCCTGCGCCGTTCGGAGTCGATTGAGTATGTCTCAGAGATCGAGGAGGTCATAGGTAAATCGCATCAGACCCGCTCTTACTTCCTCAAGGACTCTACGGCTGTCTTTATGCCTTCGCTTTTTGTAGGACGAGACATCCAGCAGACGGTAAACCTTCGACTGATCGCTGGTGCGCCTTTTGTTACGGATACAAGTAAAAACGCGTTAAACCAAGTATTTATTAACGAGTCTATGCTGCAACGTTTGGGTTATGACTCGCCCGAGGCAGCTATT
>CAZNAK010000573.1:0-1747 GCA_964570645.1 uncultured Cytophagales bacterium
TTCGCATCCATAGATAATGTTGGCTAGTTAAACGAAATGACAGTAATTGCTTTTTTTACATCTGCCCACTCAATCCATCGTGAGATAGGCGGTTGGTTTTTCTTTTTTGAAAGAATATGGATTTCAAAACGGGTGTCCTCTGCCGTGACAAGCTTGCCTTTGAGGGGTTTATTTTCTCCCTTCAAATCCACCTTTAGGGTACGCCCAACATGGCGGGGTAGCTGCCTTGGAATTAAAGGAAAATCTACCCCCGGTGAGGTCACTTCGAGCGTGTAAGCTCCCGCGAACCAGTCTTTTTCTTCCAGGTATTTTGAAAGTGCCCGACTGATTTCGGCACATTGGTCAATCGAGATGCCGTTATCTCCGTCAATTCGTAGCATCACTTTGCTAATCTTATTTCTGGATACACTGGCATCGACCAAAAAGAGGTTTTCGTCTGTTACGTGTTCTGAAAACCAGTTACTTAACTCATTCTCGTAGTTCGGCATAGGCATAAAAATAGGGGCCTCTCGGCCCCTATTTACTTATACTTCTTTTATCAGTTACAAAGAAAGGAATTTTTGAGGACATAACAAAACTTATTTAAAAAGTGTCTTTCGTCCGTATTTGCTGCAAATGGGACACTCTTCGGGTTTGTGTCCGCGTGCGGGACAATATTCACGTCCAAAGAATATAATTTGCAGATGTAGTCTATTCCATCGCTCCTTCGGGAAGAGAAGTTTAAGGTCGGCTTCGGTTTTATCTACATTTTTTCCTGTCGATAGCTTCCAGCGGTGAGCCAGGCGATGAATGTGGGTATCCACAGGAAAAGCAGGATGTCCAAACGCCTGAGCCATTACCACCGAGGCTGTTTTGTGTCCTACTCCGGGCAGCTCTTCGAGTTCTTTGAAGCTTTCGGGGACTTTGCCCTCGTACTTTTCGAGCAAAATCTCGGAAAGCCGATAAATTGCCTTAGACTTTCGGGGTGAGAGTCCGCAGGGTTTGATGATCGCACGAATTTCGTCCACAGGGATTTTGACCATGGCTTGGGGCGTATTTGCCCGCGCAAACAGATGCGGTGTAACCTCATTGACGCGCTTGTCGGTACATTGTGCCGAGAGCAAGACTGCAATCAGTAAGGTATATTCGTCTGTATGGTCAAGCGGCACCGGGATCTCGGGATAAAAGGTCTCGAGTATATCTGCAATTTCGAGGGCGCGTTTTACCTGTTTTTGGGACGGTTTTCGTGTTTTTACCATGATTAGCCTTCGTGTGCGACGACTTGCTTTACTTCAGGCATGAGCTGCTGGAACAGGTTTTCGATCCCTGACTTGAGTGTCACAATAGAGGAGGGACATCCGCTGCACGCACCTTTGAGGGTTACGGCGAGTCGTCCTTCTGCCTTGTCGTAATTATGGAAATGAATCGCACCGCCATCCATTTCTACGGCAGGTCGAACGTACTCTTCCAGAATTTGACGGATACGCTGTGCTTCTGGACTTTGGTCTTGTGGTTCGGTTTCAACTTGTTCCTCTGTGACTTCTTCCGTGAAAAATGGCTTTTCGTCCTGTGCGTAGCTCATCAAAAACTCGCGTATCTGATTTTTTACGCCTTCCCACTCGGTTTCCTTATCCTTGGTAACCGTAATGAAATTTTGAGTGAAGAAAACACGCTCTACAAAGGGAAACTCCCTAAACAAAGCGGCAGCCAATGGAGAGCTTAGGGTTTGGGAAGCGTCCACAAAGTCTTTGCTTACCCCGTCGGGTAA
>CAZNAK010000574.1:0-1743 GCA_964570645.1 uncultured Cytophagales bacterium
ATTAAGTCCAGAAAAGTAAGCTGCCCATGCCGGAATCGGGAAAAACTTTTTGTACCCGCGTACAAAGTCGATAAAAAACGCGCCAATCGCGGGAAAGCCCTGCAATTCGATGAGCTTAGGCATCAACTCGTTATTCTCTGTTTTTATGATGGCAAAATCAATACTCAAAAAATGAGGATGTGAGGTCTCGTTAGGGACACTAAGCTTCGGCGGGACAGCACCTTTCAAACCTGCAACAAACGCAGGATCAAGGAGGTACGCAATAACTTCATTTCCTGCCTCCATGAGTCGCCGAGTTAAAGCTTTTGGGATAAAAACGGGGGTTTCTGCAACGCGAAACTTAGGTGGAAAGCCATAAAGCTCAGCGTGTGCTGTGAGCATCTGTTGGTACTTTCTTTCCGTAAAAGCAGCATTAAACGTACTGCGGGCTTCGTTTTGCATCGAGAATATATTGCGTCGAATGATTTAAAAAATTAGGCAAAATGGTGCTATGTGTCAAGGCAATTTTTTCAGGATCACGCAGGTGAAATACCATATCATCGTATTTATCTTGTCCGTGCGCATTAATAATCGCATTTTTCTTTTCTTCCTTACCAAACCAATAAAGCATACCTTCTGCCTCGCCCTCAGGATGAAACTGTGTTCCGAACGTCCAGTCATTAAATCGAATCGCCATGATGGCAGGGTCGAAGTCAATGTGTGGGCGTTCTTTTTCGAGGCAAAGTAGCTTCCCACCCCATTCAGCGAGCTTTTCTTCGTTGAGGTTTAGTACCTGATATTTCCGAAAGTCAGCAATCCAAAAGTCACGAGGTAAACCCGCAAAAAACGGCTCACGGTCTTCCTGCCGATGTGTCGGATACACACCAAAAGACTCTTTGTAGCGTGCCGAGACTTCCCCAAATCCGTAATGCCGACAAAAAAGTTGGAACGAGTGACAGATCAAAAATAGCGGTTTTTTGAGCGTCTCAGGACGTGCGTTATGCGCCAAAATAGCGTCCCACGAGGCAAAAAGATTTTTTTCCCAGTCGCTATCAATACTTTCAATGGGGCTACCCGGACCTCCTGTGGCAATGTAAAGGTCAAAGCTAAGGTCAGGAACTTGGTTTTCGGCACGTACATCAAAAACTTCAAAGGTGATATCAAAAGGCATATACTGAGAAAAATTACGGATAATCTCATGAATACTTTCCATACCCTTGTTGGGGTAGCGGTCATAGAGATCAAAAATGGCGAGTCGTAAGGTGGTATTCATAAAGTCAAAAACGGAAGTGTAGGTAAGTTTCGGTGAGGACACCAAAACAGAAAGATCGCCGTTATTGGTGTCCTCACCAACGACTTTTCTATGGTTAATAGAACCTAGAAAACAAAAAAGGCTTTGATTCCCGGGAATCAAAGCCTCTTGTGCTCACAGGGCGAGTCGAACGCCCACGGGCATAAGCCCACTACCCCCTCAAGATAGCGTGTCTACCAATTCCACCATGTGAGCTGATATAAAAAATCCCGATACAAAAAGGTACCGGGATTTGTGATTCAGCTGGGGTTCGAACCCAGGACCCTCTCCTTAAAAGGGAGATGCTCTGCCAGCTGAGCTACTGAATCATTTTTATTGCATTTTCAGGAGCTTTTTCCTTAATTGCGTTGCAAAAATAGGAAGTTATCTGAAATGATGCAAGACATTCTCAAAAAAAATATCTATTTTTACGCCTTTTTGCTTTTTCCGCTTTTTACGGTAGCACAAACGCC
>CAZNAK010000575.1:0-1743 GCA_964570645.1 uncultured Cytophagales bacterium
ACTTGCCGAGGGGTGGTACGCATTAGCGTCGATCTGCTCAAATTTGGCAACGGGTTCATTAAAAAGCACCGTCTTGATTCCCAAACCATTAAAGGTGAGTAACGAGATAAAATGTGCTTGTTCAGGGTACTGCTTTTCTACACCTTTCACGGTTTGTACTACTTCGTTGAATCCGTTTATAGTAGGTGTCTTGATGCTTTGCATACTACCACTTTCGTCAAGAATGATAAGATTGAAGACGTGGTGCTTTTCATTATTCATCGCATTTTTTGAGTTAGTGTATGCCTTTATTACGAAAAAAAGTGACAAAAGTTATGCTTTTACCGTCCGTTTTGAGGGAAATCCCCCTGATTCCTTACTTTTGTGAGAACTCTGCTATGCCACTTTTTACTGCCAAAACACTCGCTGGACTTGAAGGAGTCCTCGCCCAAGAGCTTACTGAACTCGGGGCAACTAACGTTAACGAAGAAACCCGTGCCGTTACCTTTGAGGGAGACCTGGGTTTGATGTATCGCGCAAACTACTCGCTCAGAACGGCCATCAGAATCCTGATGCCTATCCATACTTTTCAGGCCGAAAACGAAGACCAGCTTTATGCAGGTGTTCGGGAGGTGGAATGGACCAAATGGCTTGCCAGTACGGGGACTCTTGCCGTTGACGGTACGACAAACTCTGAAATCTTTACGCACTCTAAGTTTGTGGCTCTCAAAACAAAGGATGCCATCGTAGATCAGTTTCGGGAAGTCTATCGGTTTCGCCCCTCCGTAGATACCGAAGAACCCGACTTACAGGTTGACATTCACATTCGTGGAACACAATGCACCCTCTCACTCAACAGTTCTGGGAAGTCTTTACATATGCGTGGCTACCGCATCGAGGCCAACGATGCACCACTCAACGAAGTACTGGCGGCTGGAATCTTGAAGCTCTCAGGCTGGGACGGTAATCAAAATTTAGTTGATTTTACATGTGGCTCAGGCACCATTCTGATAGAAGCTGCCCTAATTGCATGCAACGCATCACCACAAAAAGAACGCGCGCGTTTTGGTTTTATGGGCTGGCTTAACTACGACCGACACCTCTGGCGGCAAGTAAAACGTCAGGCGCACACACAAGAACGGGAGTCAGAAGCCACAATTATTGGGTCGGATATTGACTCAGACACGATACAAATTGCCATGGCTAACCTTGCCCGCGCCAAAATGGACGAAGAAGTACGTTTGAGTGTCAAAGATTTTGAAGATCGAATGCCGCCACGCGGCGCAGGAGGGGTTGTAATCGTCAATCCGCCTTACGGAGAACGCCTCGAACCGAAGAGTGAGGATGAGCTTGAGGACATTCAAGAATTTTACGGACGCATCGGTGACCACCTCAAAACGAACTACAAAGGGTACACCGCTTGGGTAATTAGCTCCAACCAAACGGCGATGAATAACTTGGGCTTAAAATCTGAACAGCAGTTTAACCTCTTTAACGGCTCTTTACCGTGTTGGTATAATAGTTATCCGATTTAAATTGGTCATCAAAAAAGAGACAGTAAAACCTAAATTTCACTGCCCTTTTTGATGAACCAAGTTTTACTTCTTCTTTGTATTTTTACGGATTGTCTGCTCAATCATATCCCACATTTGATCTGGGATAGCATGAAGCATATTGAACTGCCCGGCTCCATTAACTGCTTCGCCTGCGTCAATAGAAATAACCTGACCGTTAATATAAGAAGAATAGTCCGAGACCAAAAAC
>CAZNAK010000576.1:0-1739 GCA_964570645.1 uncultured Cytophagales bacterium
ACCAAAAGACCGCTTTGAGGCAGAAATTAAGCGGTTAGGGTTGTTGGGGCTATGAGTCGTCTGACAGACAACGGCAGCAGCTTTGGGGTGTCCTTACCGAAACTCATAAACAGAAATATGCGAAAGGAATTAGGAAACAAAACGCATCTGATCTCACTTTTCTAGCTATGAAAAATGTTCCTTTGGAGACCCTCCAGCAGAGTAGTGAAAATACCATGGTTGCCCATCTTGGTATTACGTTTACCGAAGTAGGCGAAGATTACCTCTGCGCTACCATGCCCGTGAATGAGCGCACCAGCCAGCCAATGGGTATTTTACACGGTGGAGCTTCGGTAGTTTTAGCCGAAACGCTCGGAAGTGTAGGGTCGGCTGCACTCGTAGATGCGAATAAATACGCACCCGTAGGCTTGGAAATCAACGCGAACCATATTCGTCCTGTTCCCAAAGGACAACTCGTTTATGGAAAAGCAACCGCAGTTCATATCGGACGAAAGACGCATATCTGGGAGATTCGCCTAACTAACGAAGCGGGCAAACTCACTTGTATCAGCCGCCTGACGATTGCTATCGTGACACGAGAGTAACTCTGGCAGCAGTCGAAGACCTTGCCAGTAGTTTGGTGTCAACAACAGCGAGGTAGTTCAAAACCGCACAAAGGTTTAAGTTCTTATTTGCGTAACTTCGGTAATTAAGATAACTTTAGCCTTATGAAACGTTTTTTATACCTTTTTGCCTTTTTGGGGCTGTGGGCAAGCGGGCTGTCAGCACAGGACTTCGGTATGTACGAGCTTATTGGGCGTGGCGGTGTAGGAACCACCTTCGCCACCGACTACCAGACCGTCAACGTCAACCCTGCTAACCTTGGTCTTCGGAAGTCCTTCCGTGACCCGCGCTACACTTTAGGTTTTGCTCAAGCAAACTTTCAGATTGCTTCCTCTTCTCTGACCCGAAATGAGGTACTGAAAAGTCTTTTTACGCCCGATAATGTCAACTTTTCGTTTGATAGCAAGCAGGAGGCAGCCAATAAAATTGCCAACGAACCCCTTGCCCTCAATGCCGATGTGATGCTTTTTGGCGCAGGTTTTAGTGATCCTGACTTTGGAGGATTTGCCTTTACGGTACAAGATAACATCCGTCTTTTTATGCGGATGAACCAAACGGGGGCAGAAATCATGTTTTTGGGAGCCAATGCACCCTATTTTCCCGAACTTTTCCTGAGTGATGGAAGGGTGATACAAAATAACTCGGAGGTAACAGACAATGAACGCTTACAAGTCATTGAGGGAACCTTTCGCGATAGCACCCAAGCGCAGACCTACGGGCAACTCCTTGACGGAAGTAAGTTTACGACCAACTGGTATCGTGAGTACGCGCTTTCGTACGGAAGGCACCTTTTTAAGAGTTATAACTTCCAGATGTATGCGGGCGTGACTTTTAAGTTCATTCGTGGGATTGCACTTTTTGATCTCGAAGCCGAAAACGGAGAACTTACCCGCCAGACCATCTCGCTTTCTTCAAGCTTTGAGCCTATCTTTGACGATAACGACCCTGCAACCGTTAACAACCCCACAGCAGCAGGTTTTCAAAGTGGCGCGACTTTTTTGCAACGCTCTATACTTCCAAATTCCGTAGGGAGCGGTTTTGGTTTTAATTGGGGGATGCACTTCGTGATTAAGCAAAACCTTCATGTGGGCGTTTCGATGAGTAACATCGGCTCACTCAACTGGAACGGAAACGTA
>CAZNAK010000577.1:0-1739 GCA_964570645.1 uncultured Cytophagales bacterium
AGTGTTGGCTTACTCACGGTAGTGGGCTTGGTTTGGGTATATCGAAATTACATCCCCAACACCCCCTCCACCGAAGAGACGACCACCGAAGTCGAAAACCTCGTTTCGGTTAATGGAAAAACAATGGGAGTCGTTCCCTACAATGTCTCTTACATTGATGCGCAAGAGCGCGACTTTTTACCGCAGTTTGACAGCCTTCTTAAAGACTTCAATCAGTCGTTGTCCACTTACATTCCTGACTCCGAAATCTCTACGTTTAACAGCAACGAAACCGATACGTTGTACTTCGAGCTACCTTATTTTTACCCTGTTTTGGTCGCTGCCCGCGAGGTGTGGCAAAAAACGGATGGCACTTTTGACCCCACCGTGTTTCCACTCGTTCAGGCGTGGGGCTTTGGACCCAACGGCAGAACCAAAGACCTGCCCGAGCCGACCATTGACTCACTCAAAGCTTTGGTAGATTTTGGATCGATCAAGTTTGACGAAACCAAAATCTGGAAAACAAAAGCTAATGTTCAGCTTGATTTTAGTGCGATTGCCAAGGGTTACGCCGTTGATGTTCTGGGGGAATACCTGGAAGGACAGGGTGTTGGAAGTTATCTCGTCGAGGTAGGTGGTGAGGTACGCTGCCGAGGAAAAAAGCCTTCAGGGGAAGCATGGGCAATCGGAGTGGAAGACCCCACAAAGTCCGCAGATGAACGTGTGCCGCTCGGTCGTGTTTTTTTGGAAGACCGCAGTATGGCAACCTCCGGAAATTACAGAAACTTTTATGTACGAGACGGCAAGCGGTACGTGCATACGATCAACCCACGAACGGGCTATCCGATTGAGCATCAACTGCTGTCAGCCTCCGTTTTAACGAAAGATTGTATGCGTGCCGACGCGTATGCAACCGCCTTCATGGTCATGGGAACCGAACAGTCCTTGGCTTTAGCCGAAAAATACCCAAGCCTAGAGGCTCTTTTGGTTTATGACGACGAGGGCTACTTGAAAACAACACAAACTGCGGGCTTGGAAAGGAAAACGGAGCTTAGACCCTAATTTAGCCTAAGATTTGAACGTAAATCCGGCTCTTTACCACTCAACAAAAGCCAAGGTAGTACCACCTTTCTAGGATTTGCTATATCTAGGTTTGATATTCTTTCGACAAATCTCTTTCTTTGCAAGTCAAATTTTTTTTGAACGAACCCTATTATTTCATCTGAACGAAAAAACATCATGTCAGAAATTAAAGAAAAAGTAACGGCGATTATTGTGGACAAACTCGGCGTAGAAGCTTCTGAAATCACAGAAGAGGCAAGCTTCACTAACGACCTCGGCGCAGACTCTTTGGATACCGTAGAACTCATCATGGAGTTTGAAAAAGAGTTTGATATCAACATTCCAGACGATCAGGCAGAGAACATTCAGACCGTCGGACAGGCGGTCAGCTTCCTCAAGGAAGAACTCGACAAGAAATAGAAACCGAAATTCCTAACCCAAAAAAGAGAAGTGTTTTGATCGACACTTCTCTTTTTTGTATATTCATGCACATTTTTTTCTTCCAACCTACTTATTTATTATGCAGTTACGCAGAGTTGTGGTTACGGGAATGGGCGCACTTACCGCCATCGGCAACACCGTCAACGAATACTGGGACGCGCTAGAAGCAGGAACAAGCGGAGCGGCACCCATCACCTATTTTGACACCGAAAAGTTCAAAACCAAATTTGCCTGTGAGCTAAAAGGCTTTAACGTCG
>CAZNAK010000578.1:0-1720 GCA_964570645.1 uncultured Cytophagales bacterium
GGCTCGTTCATGGGTACTTCTTAATTTGTGTTCTAAAAAGTTACACGCCATTCACACAAAAGGTTTTACATTTGCGCTCAAGCGTGTAGGGTATAACAAAAATAAGGTAATTATTTAATCATTAGCTCGCGCTGTTCTTGCTCCGAGAGCTGATAGATTTGGTTGTCACGAAGCCAGCGACGGATGGTTTCTGAGCTTGCGGGTAGTATTTTCACCTCATTTTGGTCATTAACAAAGAGATAGCTCCCCGAGGGCGAGAGCCCAAGTTGCTGTAAACCAATTATTTCTTGCCTAAAAAACGCACCTGGAACGTATGCGTCCCCCAGCAAATATTGATTCGTTCCGCTAGTCAGGATGGTATTGGCCTTAGCAGTAAACTGTATAAACTTTCCGGCTAGTGAGCCGCGCCGCTCTCTATTCCAGTCAAAGAAATCTGTCGCTTCGCCGTTACCCGCAATTAGATAGCGACCGTCTTCGGTAGGTCGTAAGATGGTAAGATTGCCACGCAGGTAGTTCTTGGGTGTGCGCCTCCGTTCCGAACCAGAAAACCAGCAGATCAATTCATACGCTTGTGCCGCATTTGTGCGTAGTTTACGGAACAATACGTGTGCGTTTCCGCTAACAATCAACCCCTCTGCTTTTTCCTCCAAAACATAGGTTTGTACTGGTTTTAGTTCTCCCTTTGGACTATTTAAGGTCAAAAAGTCAAAAGTTCGATAATCTGTGCTTACCAACAGGTGCGTCCCATCGGGCGAAAGCGTCATAAATCGAAACTGCCCCGCTAACTGAAGTAGTGTATCTTGATCGACATTACAGAGTGAAATTCCCGCTTTGGTACGCACCCAAAGGCTATCGCGATGAGGAGTGAAAATAACCTCTTGGGCACGAAACAGCGCACGTTCTTTTTGCGTCGAGTCCTTCAGGATAAAGGTATTTTCGTCTGCCTCATAAAGCTGGAAACGCCCACTCGGACTGAGCCGTGTTTTTGCACTGACAAAGGGAATAAAGTTTTTGCTCGTTAGGTCCCAGTATCCGTAACCATCCAATACAAGAAAGTCGTCTTTGGAAGCAAAACGAAGTTTTGTATTGGGTGGGTAATCTTCCTTCACCGCAAACGTGTCGATAAGCTCACGGCGCATGAGATTGATCAGCTGGATGCTGCGCGAATCAGGCTCAAGGGCTGCCAAGAACCGTTCGTCACTCGAGAAGGCAAGCACGGTTTCTTTGGGAAAGTGAAAAAGTGCTTTCTCTTTGAGCCAAAAGTCTGTTAATGTGGTTGGGCGGGCCAAAAAAAACTGTTCGCCTATTAAGATTCCCTTGCGGGATGATTCCGAAGTAAAAAAACCAATGTAGTCGCCCAAAAGCGAAAAGACCAAAAACCTTCCCTCGTCAGTTTGTAGTACGATACGTTTATCGTTAAGCCACGCCTCTTTGATGTTTGCACCCTGAGTTTGAAGGATCTTGTCATCAAGTTTGATCACGCCGTTCCTGAAAAGGTATAATTTGGCGGTTGTGTTGCTTGCAGTGACAATTCTTTCAATGAGGTCGTATTCCTGCTTGCGCTCGACGCACGCGGTATCAAAGCTCAACCAACCGGTGGAGTCTTGGAGTAATAAAGTTGAGTCTGTTTCAAAATAGGAGCGACTGACGTTGAGCTTTTCTAGCTCATGTCCAGTGGTATCTTTAGGTCTCCATGCAAACAGCAGTGAATCCCCCTGAA
>CAZNAK010000579.1:0-1711 GCA_964570645.1 uncultured Cytophagales bacterium
CGACCAACGACTTAATCGAAGACGTTCCGCGGAACGCCGCTACGCCCCCTCCACCATCCGAATTTCCTCTTCCGTCAGGCCATACAACTGATACACCAGCGCATCAATTTCCCGATCCGTCTTATCAATTTCGGCTTGCTGCTGCACAATAGCCGCTTTAGACTCGGCAAAATACGGCTCCCACTCGTCTTGCTGCGAAAGGCTGAGTTTGACCTTTTTCTTTTTCAGTTCCGAAAGGAAGGTCTGGAAGTCGTGGAGGTAGAATTGTTTGAGCTTTTTGGATACCTTTTCGTTTTCAAGCAAATTATCCCCCACCCGACGCAAAAAACGATTTATCTGCTCCTGCTGTGAGGCGTGGAGCGTGAGCATACGGTCGGCTAAGGTGATGAAGGGCGAAGGGTCGGAAGGGAGAGAAGGAAGGGGAAAAGGAGCTATAAATTGTGTGTTAAAGCGAAAATACCCGCCACGCAAAACATTGCCTGTCTCCTTTAAGTAAAACCAAAGCAAACTAGAGTTTAGGATACAAAGGAATACGTCCTGAAAGTCATCTACTGAATCAAGTAACTCAATGCCATAAGCTCCATTTTTCACGCAAAAGCTACCATCATCTTTTGTTACATTCAAACCCATGGTGATGTCGGGAGAAATCATTTTTTTTGAATTACTCAATGCAATGTTTTGAGTCCTTCCATACACATACCATTCTCCACTTTTATCCATTTTTCCGTTTTCTCGCTCACGTAATTCTGACTCATTTTCTTTTAAATAAGCGTAGCACTTAGGATACTTTTTAGATAAGTCATTCTCAGAGATTAGCTCGGCGTTTCTTTCTGATATTTCATAAGGGAAAATCACAAATGAATCCGTCATCAGCTTACCAAAACGTTTTATATCTCCTCCCTTAATCATTGGCTTTGCTATTTCTGCTTCAACCTCCACCTCTTTACCCAACGACTTGGAGTGTCCAACAACTAGATTTCCCTTGACCTCGCCTTCCAGAATAAAAACTTTATCTGCACTTGTCTGAATACCTGAAAAAACATTGATATATTTTTCTAAGGTCTCAGGCATCTTGTCCAACTTTTCAAAAATCTTCCGTTTGACATCACCCATCAAATGCCATTTATCAGCCGAGAGGAACTTATTTTCCATCTGCTGCCACGAAAAGTTCTCCTTGGTAATCTTGGGAATCTCTAAAGGATCAAGAAACTGAAAATCTAAATGTGTTTTAGGCTTTTGGTTGAGGTTGATAACGCAAGTGTAGGTCGAAACCTCAAAAACCATGTGTTCCTCAAAGTGAAGGATAGAGCGTACCGCGTTTTTCTCGCTCAAAAACTTTCGGATACCTTCGCCAAATTCAGAAATCAGGAATTTATGCGGCAAGATAAACGATGCTTCACCTTCAGGTTTGATAAGGTCAAGAGAACGCTCCATGAACAGGACATAAATATCGTAGTTGCCCGTTGCGGCTTGAAAGTGATCTTCGTAAAACTTTGTGAGTTCAGGGTAGAAGTCCTTCAAACCTTGAATCCTTAGGTACGGCGGATTCCCCACCACGACATCAAAGCCCCCTTTTTCAAAGATATGCGGAAACTCTTTGTGCCAGTCAAAGGCTTGTGTACCCGCTACTTCGGGGTCGTCGATGAGGGAGTTGCCGCTTTTGAGGTTATCCGAGAGGAAGGTCAGCTTTTGTCCGCGCTTTGCCGTGTGT
>CAZNAK010000580.1:0-1695 GCA_964570645.1 uncultured Cytophagales bacterium
GATGGTCAGGATCTGGGTTTTTGTCGGTATGCCCGCTTAACTCGATCTGAATTTCAGGATGTTCTTGCAAAAACGTTAGCAACTTCTTTAACGCCTGTGTATCAATTAGTTTTGAGCTGGCAGGAGCAAAATTGATCGCCTCCAAATCCACGACACTCCCCTCTTCAAGTTCTTTCCCGTCAAAAACTACTTTCTTTTTGATCACCGCTACGGCTCGTTGAGTTTTAACAGGCTCAGGAACCTCGGTAGAGCTACGCGCTAAGGTGATTTTACCCGGCGCGCACTGCCCATAAACGGGCGAAACTCCTTCCCAACTACCCGTTAAGGTCTGGCTTCCACTGCTTTCCTCAAAGGTCAATTTTGCTTTTTTGATACAGAGGTTTGGAGGGTTGATAGTCGGAAGCGTAGGAAGAATTTTATACTCTAAAAACCGAAATGTCGTACCATCTAGCGTTCCGTGTAGTAATAACTCACCCTTGACCGACGAGGCTTCGATATTGGCGATCCGTGAACGTCCTGTGATAGAGTCGCCACGATGTTCGAGAAGGAGTTCAAAGTGGTATTATTCCGAAACTCCACCTGTCTGCTGCGTAAGCTGCCCTTGCCAAAGCCCTGACAGATTCTGAGCAAAAACCGATGAGGTAAAAAAGAATAGAACCAGCGTGGCTGACCCGAATTTGTAATAGCTTTTTTTGATCCTGATATACGGGTGATCAGGTGATGAGTTGTAGCACTGATTTGATAATAGGTTTGATAGGGTTTTGGAGATATTCATACTTTAGTGAGTTGTCCGAACAAAGTAACAGCTTCAACCGCTTCTTTTACGTCATGAACGCGCAAAATCTTTGCCCCATTTTGTAAAGCGATCATATTTAGTGCCGTTGTGCCATTGAGTGCCTGCGTAGGATCAGTACCAAGCGTTTTGTAAATCATCGACTTACGCGAAACTCCCGCAAGGATAGGTCGTCCCAAAACTTTGAGTACCGTCAACTCACGTAATAATTTAAAGTTTTGTGGGATGTTCTTGGCAAAGCCAAAGCCAGGATCCACGATAATATCCGTTACGCCGAAGGCATTGAGGGCGTAGATTTTCTTCTGAAGCTCGTCCACGATGTCACCGATCAGGTCTTTGTACTGGTTCAGGGTTTTCATGGTCTGTGGGGTCCCGCGCATATGCATCAGGATATAGGGAACACCTAAATTCGCAACGGTCTCAAACATCTTTTCGTCCAAATTTCCGCCCGAAACATCGTTAATGATCGTCGCACCCTCATCAATGGCTACTCGTGCAACTTCGCTCCGAAAGGTGTCAATCGAAATTATTGCGGCTGGAAAAGCTCGTTTGATCACCTTTATCGCAGGACGAATGCGGTTAATTTCCTCCTCTAAGGAAATATCACTCGCATCGGGACGTGTTGAGTAGCCGCCCACGTCAAGAATAGCAGCCCCCTGGGAGCGCATCTTTTCGGCTTGCTCCAAAATCACGCGCTCCGACTCCACCCGACTTCCCGAAAAAAACGAATCAGGAGTTACATTAAGGATTCCCATGACTTTGGGCGCAGATAAATCAAGAAGTTGACCACTGAGATTGAGCGTTTGGAAGGTTTGCATATGTCAAAACTAAAAAAGAAATTGAGTTATCTTTAATTTTACCTCATCTATCCACCCACGTGTTGATTTCCCAATCCCCTGAAC
>CAZNAK010000581.1:0-1693 GCA_964570645.1 uncultured Cytophagales bacterium
GAGCAAGATGAGGGGCAAGGAGGTCGCTACCACGGTCGTTCCCCCAGCCACAGAACCACTCAAGACGGGCGACGAGTACATCGTGAAGGTCGGAAGGTTTATGGAAATTCGCTGTCGTGTTGTCGAGTCGTCGTCTCTGGGCACCGCTTCCGGCGAAGACGGCGAAATGGTCTTCGACGCGATGGGGCTGACCTTGGGCGGTATAGTCAATGCCCGGTTCCGGTTCACCGTCTTCAGGGGTAAAGATGACGTGGTCATGGCCCGCGCACAGGAGAAGATGATGTCGTTGCCGCTGCTCGCACCGTCCAAGGGGACCCTCGAGAGCGAACACAGGCACACCTTCAAAGATCTCAACGATAGCTTTCGCTCCCCATCGCGTTAACCGATCAGAAATCACGTTAGGCGCACAAGTTACAACAAGGCGTATGACAATGAAACCTGAATACTGGATTGGGATAATGCCGCTAGTCGGTGCGATCATCGGCTATGCCGTCTTCCACCTTACCGGTTGGTCGGTTATACTCCGAACGGGTAAGATTTGGTCTTTTTTCCTTAGCGAAAAAGTTCAAAATTCCCCCATTTTCAGTATAGCACAGGTATTGGCACGGCTATCGGCTTTGTGGTGGACCTTGCCATTTACACAAGACCAAAAGACAAACCAAAGAGCGATAAGTAACCTACCCGCTCAGTCCTGGGTAGCCCGCCTAACATCGCGTGAACCCGACGCGGCTTCGCCGCACACAGCGAGGGGGCCACGCGCATTGAAGTTATTTTGCTGGCAAAGGCACTTGCCACGCAACCGCCGCGCGGGTTACGCTGACCGTTAGGCAGATGCTGTCACGATTTACTGGGTCGCTAAAATGAGAGCACTTGATGCACTTAGCACACGGAAAGAAACTCGATTTATTGATGATTGCAGTTTATAACGGATCACAAAGAAATGGATATGAAAATGGAAAATCAACTGAGAGATCAATTAACATCCGCAACTAAAGACTTTTTCCTTTTACTTGAAGAAGGAGATATTGGCAAATGGATTGATTTGTGGGCAGAAGATGGTATTGATAAAAAGCCATATGCTACAGGCATGTTTCCAGAAGAGATAGTTGGTAAAAAAGGCATCTATGATGTTTGGAAAGGTATTACCAAGGTATTTGATAGTATAAGTTTTCCAATACATGAATTTATTGTGGATGAAGAAAAAAGAACGGTAGTTGTTAGATCGGATGGTAAAGGGCTTATGAAAAATGGGAATCTTTATCAAAATACTTACATCTTTCTATTCCATTATGACCAGAACAATAAAATCAAGGAATGTTACGAATACTTCAATCCTTATGTTGCAGGTAAAAATTTTGGAGTGTTGGACAAACTAAAATACTGAAATTATTAAAAACGGCTTTTCAATGCAAAACACTGCCAGTTTTCAATCAAAAACTGCCTAACACATCGTGTACTGGACGCTGGGGATTCTGCGCCATTTTAACATTTAGAGCATTTTTCTGGCTTCGAGTTTTCTCTGCTACCGAACAGAGGCCACGCCCGCCCCAGCGCCAGTAACGCAAACCGTTGGGACGCCTTTGATGAATAAGCGATAAGATTTTTAGGCCATTATATTTTTGTCAGCTTCTTACTTCCAGAAAGACCTGCTATTAGAAGTCAAGTAGAACATTAACAAATCAATACCTAATTT
>CAZNAK010000582.1:0-1691 GCA_964570645.1 uncultured Cytophagales bacterium
GCTTCTTTGGCACACCAGATGGTGCATTTGCGTTCTGGGGTGCTGGCCCAGTGCAGTTCTTTTTCTGAGAATAAGCGCGGCGCGATCCGTTCAATTTTGGTGTTTGGCATCTCGAGGTCAATGCCGACGGGCTTCTGCGGATGCAAAATTACGGCTGCCCACTTGCCCTGATGTGCCAACGAGATATGCACTCTTGGGGTCTGAGCAAGCCACGGTTTACCAAACTCGTCTTTCTGAATGCCTGCGTACTTCATTCCCAATGACCGCACCACTTCTCCTAGCAGCACGCGACTTGCGAGCCGTTCGGTACGTTTTGCGGGGTGCTTCAGGACGGCGGCGCGTTCTACCTCAATGTCCAATGCCTTTTTTCTTAAAACTTCCTCCGACTCCTCGATTTTCCAGTAAGCGATAGTCGCATCCTTGATCTTTTCGTGATGATATAGCGGCATAAGTCCAACGAATTTTGAGCTATGAAGATAAAAAAATACGGACAAAAGTGATCCAAAACGTAGCAACGAAGGTTAAAAGAAGTGTTTAGACTTTTCATTTGACACAAACCAGCCTTTTTTCCTTACTTTGCTTCCTAGTTGTTCGTCAACCAAAAGAAAACGACCTATGAAACGAATGCGATTGTTATTTTTTAGCTTTTGTTTAATGGCTTTTGCCGCCTGTGACTCTAAAACAACTGAAAAAGAAGATACGCTTAAAGAAGAGGAAGCGTCCACAATAGCTGTCTCTGCCATTTTTGAAGATCCTGATGTAGCGCGTTTTGCCGTAGATCGGGCTTACCGTGCAGCTTCTTTTCAAAAAGGAAAAACGTACATTGAACTCAAAGACAACGTAGAACGCACAAAGTACCGCGTCGAGATGAGTGGTATGGAGGAAGTCTATCCCGTAGGCTTGCAGACCGCTTTTGTGGGCGTAGAGATGAAGAATACGCGTACAGACACCAAGTATCTTGTGGATTATAAAGTGGGCTGGAATCCGAACCTTGACGACCCTAAGTACAAGCGAAAGGGAACATTTGAGGTCTTGGATTACCAGATCAGAAAAGTAGGTGATCGAGCGCGATACCGCTGGCTCAAGGACGGCGAGTATTGGAAGCAAGAGCTGATCACGAGTGATGAGGCAAAATGAAATGCGTATCCTGAGGATAATTGCCGCACTTTGCTTATTGGTTCTTACTTTGCTCTTCGCTATGCTATACCTAATGGATTTCCAGACTCCCAAATCCGAGATTGCCAATAAGATAAAAGGCTTTCGGGCAGAAAGTCGTGTGTATGCTTTTGGTGAGAAAACGCTACATTACGTTGAGACGGGAAGCCCCAGTCAGCCGCTTTTGCTGTTTGTTCACGGTGCACCCGGCGACTGGTCTGCTTTTGCCAATCTTATGGCAGAGACCACCATGCAAGAGAATTTTCGGATGATCTCAGTGGATCGGCTCGGATACGGCCACTCGTCTTATGGGGAGTCGGTGGTATCCCTAGAACCGCAGGCAGCGTCCTTAGAACCGCTTCTGAACCTTAACACCCACCCGACAAAGCCTATTTTGGTAGGGCACTCTTTTGGTGGCCCCATCGTGGCAAAAATGGCGATGCTCTATCCCCAAAAAGTACAGGCGCAGTTTGTGGTGGCGGGCGCAGTAGATCCGCAGCACGAGATTATCTGGTGGGCTTCCTATCCTGCCGACT
>CAZNAK010000583.1:0-1687 GCA_964570645.1 uncultured Cytophagales bacterium
CACCTCTGTGCCTTGTGCAATAAAGCCAAAAATCTGACGAATCACACAGAGATGTGCTTGCGGAAAATAGCTTCTACTGAATTGCCAGCCGTCCAGAATATCGCCATTTAGAACAAGCTTTTTGGGATTAACTGTATTGAGGTAGCGGGAAAGCTCATGTGCCTTTGCCCCGTAAGTTCCCAGATGAACGTCCGAAATAATGATAATTTCGACTTCGCGTCGTTGCACTTTCATCACAAAATGATTTTTTGGTTAAGCTAAAGTACACACTTTTCCAATCGCTTACACAAGGTGTACGATAAGTTTACAAGGCGGTAATACTGCGTTCATGCTACGTTTTGATTTTTGCATTAAAAGTTAAAATAAGGGTAATCTTGTAGGGTATTTTTCCCGTAATCTTTGCCGTACTTTTGTTACATAAGCCAATTCTAGCTTTGGCTACAATTATATATGTTTATCTTTCACTCCATACGGTCTAAGCTCCTTGCTTCTTTCGGTATCTTTATCCTGATTAACTTTTCGGTGATCCTGATTCACCTCAGATTAGATCATCGGATAAGCCGCTTGGATGAAGTGATGCTGACGCTTAACGAAATCGAAACGGGTTTTCAGGTCGTCAATCGCTTTGAGAAGGACTTTTTGAATGATGAAACGCGCAATCCTGAGTTCTTCGAGACCAAGAGTAGTGTTTATCTCATGGAGCGTTCAAAACGAGTCCGTCAGATTCAGGAACAACTCAAAGATCTACGCACACAAAAAGATATTGAAAGCTCACGCATTGAAGCCAGTATTGTAGAACTCTCTGTCAAGCTAAGGTACTACGAGGAGTCGTTTGCGACATTAGTCGAGCTGATCATTGATAGAGGCTTTAAAGACGCTGGGGTAGTGGGGCTAATGCGCGACTGTATTCACGACATCGAGGAACGGTCGCCTCCCATAGATTTGGCAAAAATATTAATGGCTCGCCGTCATGAAAAAGACTTTATCATCCGTAAGCAATCGCGGTACATCAAAAAGCTAAACGATGCCGTAGGAGTACTGATTCAGGACGTGCAGGCGAAGGTAAGTGACCCTGAAAAGAAGGAAGAGTTGATCCTACTGCTCGAAAGTTACCGAAGCAGCTTCAACCGCATGGTGACGCTAGATCAACGGATCGGCCTGACCAAAGGTGGTGGTATGCGCCAAACACTTGCTTCTACCGCTCGAATCATGCAGGAGGAAATTGATCAGATCAATGAGAGCGTTCGCAAACGTACTGAGGGTGTTCGCAAAACTATTTCGATTATCTCGATTGTGGTGATGGTGTTTTCCTTGTTGGCGGGCGTAGTGATCGCCATCGTGATCACTCAAACACTCAGTAAACCAATTTCGACCCTCTCAGCTTCCATTCGTGAGGTTATAGAGAGCCGCTTTGTGGAGGAATCCGAAATCGTTGATATCCAGACGCAGGACGAGGTAGGGCTACTTGCTAAAGACTTCTCTTTGATGCTTGAGCGCGTACAAAGTAGTATAGGAGAGATTCAGCACAAGTCAGCCAAAATTGAGGAAAAGCAGAATCTTTTATTGGATAGCATTCGCTATGCCCAAAAGATTCAGACCGCGATGCTCCCAGACCGCGATGATCTCAATGCGGTGTTCACCAACTACTTTCTGGTTTATGAGCCGATGCACGTGGTTTCAGGGGATT
>CAZNAK010000584.1:0-1679 GCA_964570645.1 uncultured Cytophagales bacterium
GGGAACCGTCTGTTCGATGAGCTGGTCAACGGATTCTGCTCCGACCGTTTCGAGCATCGCTTTTACCTCAGCGTCAAGCTGTCCGAGGTGGCGTTCCGAAAAGGGCGTGGGAGTGCTTTTATGTGTCATGGCATTGTGTTATTTCAGGATTACAAATTTGAGAAGTAATTAAAACAAAAAGAATTGATGCGCAGAAATGTTCTCTTTTTGGGGAAATTTGGATGTTTATAACCTCTTAATTCCCTCCAACGACACATCTGTGGTCACTACAATTACTTCTGAGTCAGAAGCCATATTGTTTCATTTTGATGGTAACTTGAATATCCCATTCTCTTCCAATATTTATTCGTGACAACGCATACCTTGAGATTCCATCCCGCTAAAGGCTTTCGATTTTTGCTGAGGATAAACCCGTAACCTCAGAAATAAATTCAATAGATGATCCCTTCTGTTTCATCAGAGTCGCTATTTTCAATTGGTTTCTAGGTTCGCCTTCAGCGATTCCTTCTTCCCTTCCCTCTTTTTCCCCTTCGTCCCGGGCTGTATCTACGACGTTTTTCATATCTCGATAAACCTTTAAGCTCTCCTCGTAATCTTTAAGTTCTTCTTTACTGAAATTTGCAATCTCCGCCGACTCGAATAGTCTTTTAAAAACGCGCTCCTGAAGTTTAGGTGGACGTTCTTGTAGCTTAGAGAGGTGCGTGAGCACATACAACCACTTATCGAAATGTGTCTTTAACTCCTCTTCGGTCTTCTTAAACTTGGGCAACTCGATGTAAATGTATTTCAGCTTGTCATAAAACACTTGGCAATGTTGGTCTTTGAGTTCGACAGGGTGTAAGAGTTCCTCAGACGTATCGGCTTTATCAAATTGAAAGTCCAGAATACCTACCAAATAAACAGGGGTTAGCTTGTAGTCCCAATCGCCGCGTTTGGATTGGTCTTGAATGGGAAACGAGGTGTAAAATACGCTTCGATCCTTGAAAAAGTTCTGCTTTGCCTTTTGCATCTCGACAATAAACCGCTCGTCGTTTTCACCTACGCAAAAAATATCGAAAATCGCTTTGCGGTCAATTTCTAAATTTCCAAAAGCTGGTATAGCTAACGTCCTTCACACGCTGATCGGGAAGGAGTTCATTCAGGAAATCAATCAACAAGTTCTTGTTTGGTTCTGTACCGAAGAGTCGCTTGAAGCCAAAGTCAGTAAGCGGATTGATAAAACGGTCTGTCGTAATGGGCATAAGTCGGGCTTTTCGTGGTCATAAAAATACAAATTTTAGCCAGAGCAATCAATCTACTTGGCACAAAATAATAACGTGTGCAAGCGCAACGGGAGTGACTAAAATACGCTTTTTAATTCCCAGCGTAAGCGTAAACTTTTTGGAAGCGCCTTCCAAAACGATGTCTTTTTGGCTACACCTAGCGTCTTGGCTCCGAGTTTTAAGTTAGCTGCAATTATTTTTTGCGCGTACGCTACCAGAAGGGTTTCAAAAGGTTCAATCTCAAAAATACTTTTTGACTGATTAGCAGCTTTCAACTTCTCTAACCACCTTAAACTCTCCCGTATAAAAGAGGGCGAAACCTCAAACTCCGCGTGCGCTATTTTATGATGCAATGCTAGCTCCTCGTCGGAAACCTCAAGCCCTAATTCTTCGAGCTGCCATCGTCTAATGGCTAGC
>CAZNAK010000585.1:0-1671 GCA_964570645.1 uncultured Cytophagales bacterium
TAGCTCTTCGTTTTGCTTTCGGATGGAAGCGGTGCGTTCGGCTACCTTTGCTTCTAGCTTTTGGTTTGCCTCTCGCTGGTTTCTTAGGTTTTCCTCAATAGCTGCCTCTTTTTCTACCCTCAAAATACGGTAGCGATCCGCTAAGGCTAGAGACAGCAAAACGACCTCTAGCATTGATCCTAATTGTGCGCCATAGTTGGTAAGCAGGTTGGCGGGTAAAACGCCCGAATTACGCAAGGTTGCCAAGAGTCCGCCTATAATAAAAAGTGACCAAGCTAAAACATAGAATTTAGCCGATGAGTTGCCTTTACGCCAGGCAATGATGCCCGCGATCAATAAAAGTGGAGAATGAAAGGTAGTGAGTAAGTTGGTGGCTTTTGGGTAAATATCGGTCACTACAAGAATTAGCGCCGGTATAGCCAAGATCACATCCGCCAAAAAAATACGATACGTGAGCTTACTCAGCTTCTTGATTTCCAAGAAAGAGATAGCAAAGACTCCCGAGGTAATGACCAGGATACCCATGAAAGGGCGCGTCTGGAAATAGTTAAGTATCGGCAGGTCAGGATGAATGTACCGAAACAAATAACCCGAAGACCCACTGAAGACAAAAAAAGTCGCAACGATTGTCAGGGTGTAGTACAGGTAGTTTTTGTTGCCCAATGAAAAATAGACAAATAAGTTGTAGAGTGTCATAACGATCAGAACACCGAAATAAAACCCATAAAAGATGTTCTCTAGCTCAAAGCGTTTGTCCAATGTATCCTCTCGAATGACCTCTAAGGGAAAAACCAGTGGATTACTGACGGCGCGGATATACACCGTCTTTGTTTTTCCCTGTGGCAGATTAACAGGCAAGGTGAAACCCGTGTGCTCGTAGTTTTCGCGTGTAGAAAAGGAATATTTTCTTCCCGTGATGACTTTGCGCCATCCCTTTGTCGAGTCCTCGATGTAGAAGCTTATTTCATCGGTAAAAGAGGCAGGTTGTAATACCCTCCAGTCATTGTACGGGGAATTATTTTGTAATTGAAAGCGAATCCAGTAAGCCGAAAAGGAATAACCAAGGCTGAGCTTGTCCGTTTTGGTGAACTTCTGCTTTTGTATCTCTTCAAAAGATAATGAAGCCGTTTCATCCTTAAAAATCTCTACTTCTTTGATCGGGACGGTATTCCTTTCTTCGGGAAGCAAAACCGTTGTTTGTCCCAAGGCAGCTAAAGAGGAAAATCCAAGAAAAATAAATAGTAGAAAGCGCAAGTTCAGTAGAAATGTGTGTGTTGTGTAGTAAAAATAGCATTACCTCGTCAATCTTCCAAAGGATTCATCAGGAAAGTATTACGAAAGATCATCCAGATCAAGAAGCAGACCAAGGCCCAGATAAGATAAGGCTCATAAAAATCGCGGGTATCTTTAAATCGTGACTCTTCAATTTCTGACTTTTCGTATTTGTCGATTCGCTCAAAGATTTTCTCTAGGCTTCGGTTACTGGTCGCCCGAAAATACTGCCCATGGCCAATGTCGGCAATTTGTCGGAGGGCTGTTTCATCAAGGTTGGATTCTGCATAAAAGGTACGTCCAAAAATGTCAGTTCCTTGAGGAACGCGTCCGTCTAGACCGACACCGATGGTATAAATTTTGATTCCGTATGCCTCGGCTAGCTTTGCGGCCGTAATC
>CAZNAK010000586.1:0-1658 GCA_964570645.1 uncultured Cytophagales bacterium
TCAGATTCTGTTTGGCTTTCTGTTCACGAACGTCAATGCGATAAAGGAAGGTTTCAAGGTATTTAGTGATGGATTTGTACTCTTTCTGAGTTTTACCAACATTGGATCCAGTTTTATCTTTGGAGATACGCTTGTCAATGACCCTAGTTTTGGGGCAATCGTCGCTTTTCGGGTGCTACCGACCATCATTTTTGTATCGATGGTCTCGTCGGCACTCTATTATTTAGGGATTCTACAAAAAATCGTGTATGGATTGGCTTATGTCCTTGCCAAAACGATGGGGCTGTCGGGCGCAGAGAGTCTTTCGGCTGCCGGGAACGTTCTTTTGGGGCAAACCGAAGCTCCGATTTTGGTTAAACCCTTCGTTTCCAAGATGACCCAATCCGAGATTATGTGCCTCATGACGGGAGGCATGGCCACGATTGCAGGGAGCGTTTTGGGTGCGTACATCTCGTTCCTGGGCGGCAGTGACCCAGCATTACAGGGAGAGTTTGCGGCACACCTGCTCACAGCTTCTTTGATGAATGCACCTGCGGGGATCGTATTTGCCAAGATCATTATTCCCGAAACCAACGAGAAAGAGATCAATCGTGAACTCAAAGTCAATCAAGAGAGTATCGGAGTAAACCTTATTGACGCGCTCTCTAGGGGGGCGGGAGAAGGCTTGCGGCTGGCCCTCAATGTGGGAGCGATGCTTTTAGCCTTTGTCGCTTTGATCGCCATGATTGATCACATCCTGAACTGGTTTGGTGACCTGATTAGTATCAACGCACTTATCCGTACTTCTACGAGTGGGCAGTTTGATGGTTTCTCGCTCAAATATATTTTAGGACAGGTTTTTCGTCCGATTGCCTTTGCTATCGGAGTAGATTGGAATGAAACCTTGATTGTAGGGAGCCTTTTGGGAGAAAAAACTGTGGTGAACGAGTTTGTCGCTTATGCCAACCTAGCTGACGTAAAGTCAGCACTTTCTAAGAAGTCGCTCCTCATCACCACTTACGCGCTTTGCGGTTTTTCTAACTTTTCTTCTATCGCGATCCAGATCGGTGGGATTGGTGTGATGGCACCCAACCAGCAGGCTAACCTCTCGCGCCTCGGCTTGCCCGCTTTACTTGCCGCCACGCTAGCCTGCCTGATGACTGCTACCTTGGCTGGCGCGTTGCAGTAGGGTTGCTTTGGGTGCGTTATACCAAGATATCTTACAATCTCAATATCCTGCTTCTTTAGTTGAGGTAAAAGTTTTATCTTCGCATTTATAACCTAAAAACGTTACTATGGCAGATATTACGGCAAAAGAACTTCAAGAGCGTGTAGAGAGTGGCGAAAAAATCAATCTCATTGATGTACGGGAGACTTACGAGTTTGAGGAAGATAATCTTGAGGGTAAACTTATCCCACTTGGCGAACTTCCGAAACGCATCGACGAATTGGATTCATTGAAAAATGAAGAAGTTATTGTACATTGCCGCTCTGGTGCAAGAAGTGCAAATGCTAAAAACTACATGATTTCGCAAGGATTCCAGAACGTTCGTAACCTTGAAGGAGGGATTTTAGCGTATCGCGCCTTGTAACAAAAACAAGCTCCACACTACCGATCCATTTTTTTTAAGACTGTAAGGGCCTCCCGCACTGCAACGTTAAGGAAGCCCCTATGGTCT
>CAZNAK010000587.1:0-1648 GCA_964570645.1 uncultured Cytophagales bacterium
GGGATTTTGTTTTGGCGCAGCCTCTCGCAATGGATTGGTGGAATGGGAATCATCGTTCTCACCGTTGCTATTCTTCCACTATTGGGTATTGGTGGTGTAGAATTGTTCTCAGCAGAAGCTCCCGGCCCTACTTCCGATAAATTACATCCTAGAATAAGGGAAACAGCCAAAAGATTATGGTTTATTTATGTGGGACTGACTATTATACTCACGCTTATTCTTTGGGCAGAAGGTATGTCTTTTTACGATGCCATTAATCACGCACTCACAACCTCGGCAACGGGTGGTTTTTCTACCAAAAATGCGAGTACGGCGTACTGGGACAGCGCACCAAGCATTCAGTACACCATTGCCTTATTCATGTTTTTCGGAGGTACAAACTACTCAGTGCTTTATTTTGGACTTAGAGGGAGCTGGAAAAAAGTGTGGAATAGTACCGAGTTTAGGGCTTATTTTGTGGGGGTTTTACTACTGACGGTATTCCTGACGTTCTCCGTTTACTACCTTTCAGACCAGACTTTTGAGAAGTCATTTCGTGAGGTTATTTTCCAAGTACTGTCCATTATTACGACAACGGGATTCGTCTCTGTCAACTATACCGCTTGGCATCCTTCCATTACAATGATATTTTTTGTGTTGTTCTTTTTGGGAGCGTGTGCAGGCTCCAGCAGTGGCGGCGTTAAACTCATCAGGCATGTTGTATTGATCAAGAACAGCTTGAGAGAATTTCGTCGTTTGCTAAAACCTCGTGCGGTGCTTCCCATCCGTGTGAACAATGGTGTGATAAATCAATCAATCATTGCCAATATACTTGTATTTCTGCTTCTTTACATTATTATTTTTTTAGTCAGTTCTGTTATAATGATAAGCGTTGGATTTGATTTTGAAACCGCCGTTGGGGCAGTGGCGACCTCTCTTGGAAACGTAGGGCCGGGAATTGGAAACGTAGGACCCATGGACAACTTTAGCTGGCTGCCCGATGGCGCAAAGTATTTTTTGTCTTTTTTAATGCTACTTGGTCGTTTGGAATTGTTTTCAATCCTTATCTTATTTACCCCTTACTTTTGGCGCGGATAGTTTTAATAGACGTAACTGACGTGAATAAACGTAGTGCGATGTCCTAGAGTTGTTCTATGTTTTTGTTAAGCCAGCAAAAGCAGTTTGTAGGAGTCGAGTGAGCAGCCTGCTCGCTCGACATAGCTAATCGTTTTAACTTGTAGTTTAGAGGAAAAGCCCTTCTATCACCTCTGCGCGCTTTTCCCTTTTCGGAAAAAGACTACCTTCTATTCTTACGAGACTTTCTCTTTCCTCTGCCTTTGCGACGACCTCCTGCGCCTGGACTTCCACCTTGCATTTTGCTCATTTTGTGCATAAACTTACGCATATCCTCGAACTGACGGATAAATTGATTCACATCTACTAAAGAGTGACCACTACCATCTGCAATTCTTTGTTTTCTACTTGAACTGATTACATCTGGATGCGTTCGTTCGTAAGGTGTCATGGACTGAATCATGGCTTCCACTCTTACCAAGGCTTTATCATCAATGTCCATATTTTTGGTCATCTTACCCATACCAGGAATCATAGAGACGAGGTTTTTTAAGTTCCCCATTTTTTTGATGTGTCCCAATTGGCTCAAGAAATC
>CAZNAK010000588.1:0-1643 GCA_964570645.1 uncultured Cytophagales bacterium
AGTACGCATAGTCTGTCCGTTAGGTGCAATGTGCGTACTGCCTAGCTTAGTCTTTGTCTGAGACTCAAAAACTGGTTCCTCGACCTTTACGGCAA
This sequence comes from uncultured Cytophagales bacterium, assembly GCA_964570645.1. Classification (GTDB taxonomy): domain Bacteria; phylum Bacteroidota; class Bacteroidia; order Cytophagales; family Bernardetiaceae; genus DAISIL01. The sequence continues at coordinate 96 of CAZNAK010000588.1, forward strand.
CGGCTGCTGCGATGGCAGAACGAATGTCGGTCGCGTCAAAGTTTTTCCCGTAAAATTCCCTTACCGTCTTGACAAATGCCTCCCGAAATGCAGAAAGGTGCGTCCCGCCTTGGGTAGTGTTTTGCCCGTTGACAAAAGAATAATAGTCTTCGCCGTATTCGTTTCCATGCGTAAAGGCAACCTCAATATCATCCGATTTCAGGTGAATGATAGGGTAACGCAGACTTTCCATATCCACTTTTCGCTCCAACAAGTCGAGTAGTCCTCTTCGGGAGTAAAAAAGTTTACCATTGTAACGGATTTTTAGCCCTGCGTTGAGGTAAGCGTAGTTCCAGAGCAGATCGTCGAGATAGACAGGGCGAAAACGATAGTTTTTGAAGATTGAATCATCAGGCTCAAAGATCACGCGTGTGCCGTTTTCCTCTTCGGTTTTAGTGACCTTGTGATCTTTGGTCAGCTCACCTTGGTCAAACTCTGCCACTTTGATCTCGCCCTCACGAGCAGACGCTACACGGAAGTAAGTTGAGAGTGCATTAACCGCTTTTGTACCCACACCATTCAAGCCCACCGACTTTTTGAAAGCCGCCGAGTCGTATTTTGCCCCCGTATTGATCTTGGACACACAATCAATGACTTTTCCTAGTGGAATCCCACGCCCAAAATCTCGAACCTCTACACGACGCTCCTCGACGGTGATATGAATTTCCTTTCCGAAGCCCATCATGTGTTCATCAATCGCGTTGTCCAGAATTTCTTTGACAAGGACGTAGATCCCATCATCTTGCGCCGAGCCATCCCCCAGCTTACCGATGTACATCCCTGGACGCATCCGAATGTGCTCCTTCCAATCCAATGACCGTATCTGGTCTTCTCCGTATTTTACTTCCGCCATAATTTTTTACCAAAAATATAGTGCAAGATACGAAGAAATTTCGGATATTATTTTTAGCAAATGATAAAAAATATACAACTCAGGGAACCAAACTACCAAAGCCAAAGCGATGGCGGGATTTTTCTATCTGTTCGGTTACGCAATTAGTGTCCCTACGCTTTGATCTTTAAGTACTTTAGCTAAGTTTCCGGGCGTATTCATATCAAAAACGATGATCGGAAGGTCATTTTCGCGGCAAAGCGTAAAAGCGGTCATATCCATGACGTTCAGCCCCATGTGATATACTTCATCGAAGGTAAGGTTGGTGTAACGCTCTGCGTTGGGATCTTCCTCGGGATCAGCCGTGTAAACGCCATCTACCCGTGTGCCTTTTAGTACGATGTCCGCGTTAATTTCGATGGCGCGCAGGCTCGCTGCCGAGTCTGTGGTGAAATAAGGGCCGCCCAAGCCTGCCCCAAAAATAACAACACGTCCTTTTTCAAGATGACGAATCGCACGACGACGAATGTAAGGTTCACAAACCTTTTCGACGTTAAAACCAGACATCAAACGGGTGTACATCCCGAGATTTTCGAGCGCGCTCTGGAGTGCCATTCCGTTAATGAGCGTAGCGAGCATCCCCATGTAATCGCCTTGCGCACGTCCGATACCAATAT
>CAZNAK010000589.1:0-1637 GCA_964570645.1 uncultured Cytophagales bacterium
GCACTTTCAGACTGCACCCAGAGCGCAGGCTAAACTCATTCGGGTGCTGAGCGGTGAGGTCTTTGATGTTGCCGTTGATCTACGCCCTAGTTCCCCTACCTACGGTAAATGGCACGGTGAGCTGCTAAGTGCCGAAAACCGCCTTCAATTTTTTATTCCCAAGGGTTTTGCGCACGGCTTCGTTGTTTTGAGTCAGGACGCAGAGATCGCTTACAAATGCGATGATTTTTACGCGCCTGACTTTGAACGCAGTCTGCATTTCTCTGATCCAAGAATTGGTATCGACTGGAAACTACCTCACGAGGATTTAATTATCTCAGACAAAGACGCGAGCGCACCTCGACTGAACGATTTAGAAAATTTTGCTTTTTAAGCCTCAATGTTGGAAAGTCTTCTCCCTACTCTTGATTTTATTGTGGGGAATGAATAACCTGACGATACGGGGTCAGGAAAGTGCGCCCTACTTGGAAGTGAATCGGGTTCTTGGCAAAAAGGCCGTCACCCAAAAGTCTGACTTTCTCGCTGTTCAGCCCACAAAAGAGGCGCAACTCTTTCGTATTGATGCAGAGGGGCTTTCCAGAGAACGTTACATTCTGGAGGTGGAAAGCCCTTATCTTACGTTTTTGGAAGTCAGTTATAACCACCGTGACGGCAGGAATATTTCACGTAAATTTAACCTTGACCGCCCGTACTTCTATCGCTTTCCCACCTTTTTAATGTCTCTACCTGCTGGAAAAAGCCGATTTTTTGTTCGCCTTAATACCAGAGGACACGCGCAAGTACACTTTTCCTTACTGACCAAAGAGCAATACAAACGTCAGGAAAGTACAGATCTCCTGCTCATATGTCTGATACTTTTCATTATCACCGTAGGCGTGTTTCTTCTAATCTGGATGGGGGTCAGGACGCACAAGGAGAGCTTTTATTACTTGGCAGGAGCTGTTTTCTTTTCTATGCTCTACGTTCTATCTGCCGAGGGGTTCCTTCATCGCCTTCAAATCTGGTTTGACCTTGATCGTAAGATCCAAATTCAGATCATTACCCTATTGCTATTTACGCTTACCCACGTCCACTTTGGAAGAGTTTGGCTTAATACTAGACGTTATGTACCTGCACTCAATAGAGTTGGTCAGGCTTTGGAGTTGGTCAGCGTATTATTTATTGTACTGGCATTTTTACGACCAAATTACTATTTACTTCAGGTTGCTTACTTTGAGGTATTGTTCACCTTATTCTTAGTTTTTAACCTCTTGGTGTTACGCCGCGCTTATGGGGCCAGATATACGAAGCTTGCACTAACGGGGAGCTATTTGGGGCTAATTGGCTTCTTTTTAATGATTCTAAGGCTTTATGGCATGATTTCAGTTTCTTGGATAAATCAAAATAGTGTTATTTTGGGCTTTGCAGCACAATTTATTTACTTAAGCTTCTCATTAGTTCGCTCCACTCAGGATGAATAATCGTGATTTTGATTACGTCCGCTTACATTTCATTGTGCTGTTAAATGGCTTCGTACCCACAACAGTCATCTATATCGATCTGCCTACGGTAGAAATTGTTTTCTTTCGTACTCTTATCACAACCTGTATTTTGGCGGGTATTATTCTTTACGCCAAACATCCCTTTCGATATTCTCG
>CAZNAK010000590.1:0-1631 GCA_964570645.1 uncultured Cytophagales bacterium
GATAGAGGCAGCAGAAATCCAGTCCCGTCAACAAATGCTGGCCTTTGTCAAGAAATATCCCAGAAACTTCTGGTCACGGGAGAATCAAACTGGACATCTGACCGCCTCGGCATGGATTACTTCCCCTGACCGAAAGCAAACGCTACTCATTTATCATCACAAACTTCAGCGTTGGTTACAGCCTGGCGGACACTTGGAGGCAGAGGACCAAACGTTACTTAATGCTGCCCTTCGCGAAGCTGAGGAAGAGTGTGGGGTCAGAGGGTTTCAACCCATTTCAGAGGTAGTATTTGATTTAGATGTTCACACCATTCCTGCGCGTGGTGAGGTTCCCGAACATCTGCACCTAGACACACGATTTTGCATTGTCCTTGACCCCAGCGCAACCCTCATGCGACAAGCCGATGAGGTGGAGGCACTTGGCTGGTTCTCCTTTTCTGAACTCAAAAAGATGAACCTACCTGAGTCATTGCAGCGGATGGTGGAAAAGGTGCAGCAGTTATAGTGCGCTGCGACTGGTGCGAAGTATCGCCCTTTCAAGAAGAAAAAAAACACTCCCTAGCCTGAATCAAGCTAGGCAGTCGTGCTATGACTCAATTAAAGATTACTATGTGGACATCTCAGAAGCAGCTTTCCGTTTACGGTGTAGCAAATGAGTACAGCATAAACTCCCCATGTTTTATCGTATTTAGCATCAGAAGGCTTTAATCGAGCATGAGGTGTAATTTCGATATACTGACTTCCGTATTCGTTTCTAATAATTTTATACTGCGAGTACTGGATGATCTTTTGTGCTTGGGTACGCTGACTGATAAGTAGTAGAGCTAGGATGAACCCTAAAAAAGTTATCAGAAAGCGTGTTTTCTGTTTTTGGGAGGAAAACATACGCTGAATAAGTTTAGATAAAATAATGATTCACGAAAGCTCCTTTGATGACTATCCAAAAGGGCAGAAAGTCCCCGCTCAGCGATGTGGAAGCATACTATTTTTTACTCCATCTGACCCTTATGCACAGATCAAGGCGTTATCATAAAGGTTTGAAAACCCTTGAGGCGTTTCGTATATTTGTTCAAATTATTTATTAACAACAAATCAAACTTAACCATGTCAAAAGTAACCGTTGTCGGTGCTGGAAATGTAGGCGCAACTTGCGCTGATGTACTGGCATACCGCGAGGTAGCGAATGAAGTCGTTTTGGTGGACATCAAAGAAGGTGTTGCCGAAGGAAAAGCCTTAGACATCTGGCAAAAAGCCCCTATCAACCTTTACGATACCCGCACGATCGGCTCAACGAACGACTATGCCAAAACAGCAGACTCTGACGTTGTTGTGATCACTTCAGGTGTTCCACGCAAGCCCGGTATGAGTCGTGATGACCTTATCTCGATCAACGCAAAAATCGTAAAAAGCGTAACCGAAAATGTTGTTAAGTACTCTCCTAATGCGGTCATAATCGTTGTAGCCAATCCGCTCGACGTAATGACTTACGCTTCACATCTTTCTTCTGGCTTACCACGCACTAAGGTAATGGGTATGGCAGGCATCTTGGATACAGGACGCTACCGTGCATTTTTGGCAGAAGCCTTGAACGTTTCGCCAAAAGATATTCAGGCTCTTTTGATGGGCGGACA
>CAZNAK010000591.1:0-1627 GCA_964570645.1 uncultured Cytophagales bacterium
TACTGTTGGGCGTTTTAACGGAACAGAGTGGGAACACGCCGACGAACCTAACAACTGCGCCAATACCGACAACGTGGCAGGGGATGAGATAGCAGGCTATGTCGAGACAGATATGAGTGTGACAAATTTTTCACCTTTTACGATCACTTCACCGATCACACAAAACCCTCTACCTGTCTCTTGGCTTTATTTTGAAGGGGAACCCCAAAGAGCAAATACGGCAAAACTTCGTTGGGGAACGGAAAATGAAATAGAGAATCTGGGTTTTTATGTAGAAAAAAGTGTGGATGGAGACGATTTTAGAGAGATCGAGTTTATAGAAGCAAAACCAGCACAACACGGGAGTGCGGATTATCAGTTTTTGGATCAACGCTTCTTTGAAAACGCCTACTATCGACTTCGGCAGGTGGATCTGGACGGTACAGAATCGTTTAGTAAGGTGATTTACCTTCAAAATACCGAAAATGACCGTTTGGCCATCCTTCCAAACCCCTCAAACGGAAAAGTTCGGCTTACAGGCATCTTTTCGGTGGCTAAGGTGATATTGACCAACACCTCTGGGAAAGTGCTTTTGCAAACCTCTGGAAATCGTCAGGAATTAGAATACCGCCTAAACGAAGTACTAAATAACCAACCTAAGGGTATGTATTTCTTACAAATGGAGAGAGCAAAAGAGTGGGAACAATTAAAGGTAATGCGGTGGTAAGGTGCAAGAGCTTCACTCTTTGTTTTCCCCATGCAACAAACTTGTTTGCTCAAGACGCAGAAGCTCCGTCGCATCAAGGTGAAAGCCTTCTACCTCGGGGCGAACCAGTCCATAACGTTTTTCGCTCATCAAAGGAAAATACTGGAAATCAATTTCGCTTGCCTTACCTAGTACATAAAGCCGCCAAATCTCGGGGCTGGGAAAAGGAATCCGATAGTAAAAAATTTCAGCCTCAACTTCCTTCAACGTTGAATCCATCGAGAAAAACGAAGCAAACTGCCGTGCTAGATCGCGTGAGCTACGTTCTCCTCGAAAAATAACTTTTCCGCCTATCGTATCTTTTTCATGACTGATACGATAAACAGTTCGCCTTTGCGCCGCAGGAACTACCGCTGGAAAAAGCTGATTCATCAGCACCTTATCCAGAGAGTCCACTAAAGTATTCCGCGCTTCTTGAATGCGGTAAAGCGCATGACGACGAATATTGAAGTTTATCACCGTATCCAACTCCAAAACGTAGCCTTCCAATAGCTCCCGAAAAAAAGTAAAGTCTTTCGTGGTACTATCTGCCCGCATGGGATAAAGGAGGTCAAACTCATTATTTTTGAATCGGGCTAACGCCTTTTCTTCATCTTGCTCAAAGGATACATAGACACCCTCAAGCAAAGGCAGGGGATGCCCCCGGAAGTTCACTTTAAAGTAATTAGGATGCCGAACGAGCTTCAGGCTATGATCGGAATACCAATGAACGAGCGCGAAGGGACCGGTACCCACTGACGTTTTCTTTTCAATGCTTTCGGGGGAAACAATAGAGAGGCGCGGGTCGGTCAGAAACCACAAAAACGGCTCAAAAGCCTCGTTAAGCGTTATTTTTATCTCTTTTTTGGAGATCACATGGATATTTTGCGCAGAAACAAAACG
>CAZNAK010000592.1:0-1619 GCA_964570645.1 uncultured Cytophagales bacterium
AGGGTGGGCGGCAAAGGCAAGAAGATCTAATTTTTGAGATGCTTCCATAAATTAGACTGTTTCAATCACAAAGTTGTGGTTCGTATAGATGCAAATGTCGGCAGCGATAGTCAGCGACTCACGTACAATGTCCTCGGCAGTTAGGTGCGGTGCATGTTTAAGAAGGGCCAGTGCTGCGGGACGCGCATAATTACTACCCGAACCGATAGAGGCAACACCTGCCTCGGGTTCAATGACATCTCCCGTTCCCGAAATGATCAAAATATCATCTCTGTCAATGGCAATAATCATAGCCTCAAGCTTTTGTAGGTAGCGGTCAGTACGCCAATCTTTTGCTAATTCTATGGCTCCTCGCTTCATATTACCGCCGTAAGCATTAAGTTTTTCCTCAAACCGTTCAAAAAGGGCGAAGGCATCCGCCGTAGATCCAGCAAAGCCTACCTTTATTTTACCATCCATGAGTGGTCTTAGCTTTCGGACGTTTCCTTTGGCGACGGTATCACCGAGTGTGGCTTGCCCGTCGGCACCAATGGCAATTTGATCGTTGTGTCGTACTGCAAGTACGGTAGTGGATTTGATTGAGTTCATGATCGTCAATTTTTGTAAAGATGAAAAAAAGTAACCAGAAAGGATAGCAGATGTTCCTCGAATTTAATTCTAATGACCCGATACCATAAAAAAAAAACTCCCCAAATGTGATGTTTCTGGGGAGCTTTCTGCTACTAAAAAATAATGGGTTCGTTTACTCTTCTTCTTTCGCCAAGATGTTTTGAGGAGCTTCTTCAAGTACAATTTCCTTACGGATTTCGTCTTGCGGAAGCGTCATAGCAGCATTGTTACCATGTGCGCCATCCTGCGCGATGAGTGGAGCAATCACCAAACCGACCAGTGAGCTTAATTTAATCAAGATGTTCATGGAAGGTCCTGAGGTATCCTTGAACGGATCGCCTACGGTATCCCCCGTAACAGCGGCTTTGTGTGGTTCTGAACCTTTGTAATAAGTTTCGCCGTTGATATTTACCCCTTTTTCAAAACTTTTCTTGGCATTATCCCATGCACCACCTGCGTTAGACTGGAAAATTGCCCAAAGAACGCCTGATACCGTCACACCTGCCATGTAACCGCCTAGTGGCTCAGGTCCGAAAGCCAAACCAACGATAATCGGAACAAGAATCGTGATCGCGCCTGGAAGCATCATCTCACGAATCGCGGCTTGCGTAGAAATATCTACACATTTGCCGTACTCGGGCTTAGCTTTGTACTCCATGATACCCGGGATTTCGCGGAACTGCCGACGTACCTCTTGTACCATTGCCATCGCTGCACGCCCGACGGCACTCATGGCCAGGGCGGAAAACACCACGGGAATCATTGCGCCAATGAAGAGCATTGCCAAAACGTCTGCTTTAAAGATGTTGATACCATCAATGCCCGTAAACTTAACGTAAGCCGCAAACAGTGCTAGGGCAGTCAATGCTGCCGAGGCAATAGCAAAGCCCTTACCGATGGCTGCCGTTGTGTTACCCACCGAGTCAAGGATGTCGGTACGCTCACGAACTTCATCGGGTAAGCCACTCATCTCTGATACCACCCGCGTTGTCTGCAATAGGTCCAAATGC
>CAZNAK010000593.1:0-1599 GCA_964570645.1 uncultured Cytophagales bacterium
GCGATACGGCCTGGGAGACAACGTTCGCAGCACTCAAAAGGGACCACGAGGAGATCGTAAAGGCACTTTTTCCGGATCCAGAGGCGACGGTGTATCTGGTGCTAGAAAAACTATTTTTCCAGCTTCGTGAACGCCTGCTTCAACCCGAACCTAACTACGACAAAAAATACAGTCAGCTCATTGCGTTTGGTGAGTTGATTTCTTCCAATATTGTGGCACGTTACCTGCAATTTCTTTACATAAACTGCCTTTGGATCGACGCACGAAAGTTTATTCAAACCAATGAGCAGTGGCGCGAGGGACAAATTGACTGGAAGTGGTCTGAACGGATCATACAAAATGAGCTTGCCCCAATTTTAGAGAAATTTTTTATCGTTACGCAAGGCTTTTTGGGCGGAACAATCGGTGGTCAAACGACAACCCTAGGGCGAGAGGGTTCAGACTTTAGCGCAGCCGTATTTGCTTACTGCCTCAAGGCGGATAGCGTGACGATCTGGAAAGACGTGTCGGGAATTTTGAATGGTGATCCAAAGCAATTTGCAGAAGCACGGCTTTTTGGTCAGCTTTCTTACCTAGAAGCCGCTGAAATGACGTATTACGGTGCTTCTGTCATCCATCCAAAAACGATTCGTCCGCTGGCAGAAAAAAATATTCCACTTTACGTTCGCTCTTTCGTTGAGCCAACAGCAAAGGGAACAATGATTGGGAACTGCCAGACGACACCCACACAACCTGCCTTTATCACCAAAAAGGATCAGGCGTTAGTAACTTTTAAAAAGAGTGACCTTTCGTCGATCTCACAACGCGAAATGGTAGATATAATCAATGGGGCAGCACGGCTTAACCTCAAGATCAACTTGATGCAAAATGCCGCCTCAGAGTTCAGCTTTAGCACAAACTACGACGAACACGCCCTTGAACGTCTCCAGAAAGAGTCGCGCTTAGACAACCAATTTACCATGGAGATAGAGACGGGATTACAGATTTTGACCCTCAAAAACTATGATGCGCCTACACTTGCAAAGTTTACCGAGGTCAAAGGTGAAGTGCTGCGCCAAACCTATGAGGAAAATAGCCATATTTTATATCGGGTTTAGGGCTTACCTAAATGCGTTCTCAGCACCCAGATTACATCTCTCGTAGTACACCAAAACATTCAAAACGAAACATCTGAACTCGAAGCGAGCGGAGGAAATGAGGTTACATCAACTTTTTGATCACTTCTTCCAGTTTTCCAAAACCTATAATTTCCATTTGATAGCGTTTAGTGTCCAATCCTTTGAGGTTGTATTTAGAAATGAACATTTGTCGGAATCCTAGCTTCTCTGCCTCCGAAATACGGTTTTCGATTCGGTTTATGGCGCGAATTTCTCCACCTAAGCCTACCTCGCCCGCAAAGCAAATGTCTGTATCCAGAGATAAATCTTCGTAGGACGAAACCACGGACATACAAACGCCCAGATCAATGGCGGGGTCTTCAATCTTTAACCCCCCCGTGATATTCAAAAATACATCTTGTGCGCCCAACCGATAGCCACCACGCTCCTCCAATACCGCCAGCAACATATTTACTCTGCGTCCATCGTAACCTCTCCTGCT
>CAZNAK010000594.1:0-1596 GCA_964570645.1 uncultured Cytophagales bacterium
GTTCAGCGTTACCCGGCCCTCCTGTTTCGGGCTGCCTAACGGTAAAGTCACCGCCTCCACTTACCGTACTCACGACGGCCTACTCCGAGTATGCGCTGACGGGCTATGAACTCAATGTAGTGGATTACCTCTTGAAGCCTTTCCCATTTGAGCGCTTCCTGCAAGCCATCGAAAAAGTACAAGAGTTGCACCGCCTTCAGGGTCAGCGTAAACTGGAGCCAAAAACAGAACTCTGGAAAGACCGTGATTATATTTTTGTTAAGGCAGACTGCCGCATCGTGAAGGTTCACTTTGAGGAGATCATTTACATCGAGGGACTACGCGAGTACGTTCGGATTCATACCAAAGAGCAAAAAGTCATCACCCTGCTTTCGTTACAACGTCTCATGGATACGCTGCCCGAGCAGGACTTCTTTCGGATTCATCGCTCGTACATCGTGCGTCTGGATAAAATCACTGCAATCCAGGGGAATGCCATCGTCGTAGGCGAGCAAACACTGACCGTAAGCAAGGGACGACGGCAAGGCTTTAAGGAGTGGCTAGAGAAAAATGGCTTGTTTTAGTCCATTCGTTGAGGGATTCAGTCCGTTCGTTGAAAAGATAGAACTGTGCCCCCCGATGCCCCGTCTTGTATGCAGTAGTGTTTACCATTTTTTTCATCTTTAAATTCTAAATGCAATGAAGATTATCAATTTTTGGAAGCTCTTTTTTACTCTGTTCCTTGTTCTGCCCTTTATCACGGCGTGTGATGATGAGGACGAGTCGCCCGCACCCGAAGCGGAAGTAGATACAGAAATATTTCTGGATGACTACCAAGCCAACGACATGCTTACTACCATGGCTAATATGGGAACATCGTACACCATAGCCGCCATTGACGAGGGCGGACGCTTAGAGGAGGGTTGCCCCGAAGTAACTCATCAAGTGTTACAAACACGTGTGTTAATTGACTTTGGAGAGGGCTGTCAGGATGAGTATGGCAATACGCACAGTGGACGCTGGGTTATAGATTACTCACTATCGCGGGAATCATTAAGTGACTTTACGATTGCTACGGAAAATTACCAATTTAACGGGTTAAGTGTAGCAGCTATCGTCAGTTTCTCTGCTATCGAGATCGGGGCAGGAACGTTTTCCGTGGATACGGAAGGAACGGTTTCCCTTACCTTCAACGATGGAGCCACCTTCTCCAGGACAGGTAGCTACACCCTGTCGTGGCAATCGGGCTTTGGAGACCAGAATCCAGACAATGACCGTATCCTTACGACAGGCTCAGGCGGGGGTACAAACCGATCTGGTGATAGTTTTTCTTATACAATCGTAGAGCCGCTTGTCCGTAACACCGCTTGTGCCGGCGACCTGAAGTTTGTCACCGTAAGTGGCATTCAGCGCATAGAACCTGCGCGTTCTGGCAGCTACACCGTAAACTACGGCAACGGCGAATGTGATCGAAGCGTTACCATCACGACGGCGAATCGCACCTTCGTGATTGACCTCCCCACTCGATAAGTACTTATCTCTTAGCCCTCTCAACCACAAGGGAGGGCTTTCTAACCTTCAAAATAAACAACGACTATGTTTCATATAATGATAGAG
>CAZNAK010000595.1:0-1584 GCA_964570645.1 uncultured Cytophagales bacterium
GTACAAAATTTGTACAAATAAGACCAGTTTCTTCCCTCAGTTTACGCGTAGCGGCCTCTTCGATGAGCTCACCATAATGCACTTTCCCGGAGACGCTTGCAACATCTCCGTAGTACGGATGCCGTAATCGTTTTTGCAACAATAGCTTTCTCTCTCCATCAATAACACTTGATATATACGGTAAAACCGAGACCTTGAAATAACTCTTTTGATTACCTAAAACATCCATTTGCTGAACGTGTTTCTTCCCAAAATCTGTTAAGTAATAGAGCTTCTCGTTCTTTTCAACATACCCTTTTTCTAAAATGAATTTTAGGTGATAATTGAACAGATCTCTATCCACATTTTTTGGTTGTATTTCAGAGTAGCGCAATCCCCTGTCTGACTTGATCAGGGAAGAGAGTATTTGATTTTGGATGTGTGAGAGCATAGAGAATTATACCAGCACCGTCATGTCATTGCGAGGAATCCGTAGCTTCAGCGAAGTAGGGCAAAACTGCCTACTGTTAGCATGGCAATCCCATCAACGAGTTAAGAGAGCCTAGCCAGTCATCGCGAGGAAGTTACGTTAGTAACTGACGAAGCGATCCTGATAAAGTGCGTAGCGGCCTATTTCTTTGCGTCGAAAAAATTTGTACTCCAATACAATGCATACCGAACTGAGATACGCTATGATTTCCAAATGACAAAATTCTATTTTGTATACATCCTGACAAATGGCCGACACACCGTTTTATACACAGGCGTAACTAATAACTTAATCAGACGAACTCAAGAACATAAGACTAGCTTTAACAAAGGTTCATTTACTAGTAGATATAATGTTAACAAGCTTGTTTACTATGAAGTGTTTCAAGATGTCAGAGCAGCTATTGCAAGGGAAAAGCAGATCAAAGCGGGGTCTAGGCAGAAAAAAATAGATCTGATAAAGGGAATGAATCCTAATTGGGCAGATCTATATGAGAAGTTGTTGTAGGACGGCGAGAACGAGGTTGCTTCGTCTCTCATTTCATTCGTTCCTCGCAACGACAGTGGCTCGCTTCGCTCGTATACGGGATTGCTTCGTCGTTAGCTGCGCAAACTCCTCGCAATGACTGCACGGTGTTACCATTCAATAATCCCCATCCCATTCTCAAACAAATACTCATTTGCTCTTCCAAATGGGCGGCTTCCAAAAAAGCCCCGCTCTGCTGAAAATGGTGAAGGATGAGCAGATTCAATTACACAGTGCTTCTTTCTATCAATAAACTCTCCTTTATCCTGTGCGTACTTTCCCCACAAGAAGAAAACCAGATGTTCTTTGTCATCATTTAATACATGTATTACTGCATCAGTAAACCCTTCCCAACCTTTCTTTTGATGTGAGCCAGCTTCACCTTTACGCACCGTAAGCGTTGCATTAAGTAGTAAAACTCCTTGCCTCGCCCAGCGAGTAAGATCTGGATTATCAGAAATAGGTACTCCAAGGTCTGTCCATAATTCTTTATAAATATTTCGCAACGACGGAGGAACTTTATTCCCTTCATTTGCAGCAAACGATAATCCATTCGCAACGCCTGGAGTATGATAGGGATCTTGCCCAAG
>CAZNAK010000596.1:0-1581 GCA_964570645.1 uncultured Cytophagales bacterium
AAAATATGAAAATTGCAAGAAAATCTCGAGTACTGACACTCCTAGGACTCATTTCTTATTTCTTAATTCTTGATGCATTAGGGCTTGGTGACGTGATCTATCTCCGCTTTTTTAATCTACTGATCTTATCAGCAGGTGTATTTGCAGGGATTAGCGAATTTAAAAAATATTCAGAAAAATCATTCACTTATTTACGAGGACTTCTTAAAGGTATGCAAATCACGACCGTATCTGTACTGCCCTTTGTAGTATTCCTGTTCATCTACTTCAAATTTGTAAATCCAGAAATTGTGGTAAATATTACCCGTCTGCACGGTGAAACCTTTAATGCGATTGTTCTGTCAGCTATTGCAGGGTTTGAGGGTATGTTTTCAGGAATTGGTATCAGTTATACTTGTATGCAGATATTGAAGCAGCCGCGTGAGAGAACAGCCTTTTAACGCGATTAATCAAAAACTATTTATTTTTCTTAGAAGTTCATTACCTTTGTTTCAAGGGCAATGAATTTCTTTTTTATTGGAGTGGAATTACTTTTCCCTTTATCATCCTTCCAAAAAACGGTGAGTTTTTAGACTTTGAAAGATTACTTTCAGGCGTAAATATCCATTCTTGCGTGGTTGAAAAGAGCGTGAAGTCAAGCGTTGCACCTACTTCTAACCTTGGTAACTCTATGCCGAGCAAACGGCGTGGGTTTTCAGAAAGTTTTTTGATGAAGTTCTGGATTCCGAGGGTTTCCCCCCAGCTCTCCCATGCTAGCGAGGCCGCCGTTTGGAGGTTAATGATGCCAAACTCCGCTAGGTTAAATTCTAGCTTTTTGGCTTCCTCGTGCCAAGGTGTATGATGGGAGGCAATACAGTCAATCGTGCCGTCGAGCAGCCCTTCCAAGATAGCAGCTTTGTCTTTTTCGTTCCGAAATGGTGGTTTTACTTTTTTGTAGGTATCAAAGTCAAGCAGGTCAACGTCAAGGAGGCTCACTTGGTAGGCCGCCACATCGCAAGTTACATCAAACCCTTTTTCTTTTGCTGCTCGGATCGCCTCAATGGAGGCTTCATTAGAAATCCCTGAAAAATGAAGTCGCCCACCCGCATATTCGAGTAACTTAAGGTCTCTTTCTACGATCAAACTCTCGGCAAAAGCAGGAAATCCTGGCATTCCAAGCTGGGTACTAACCGTACCTTCGTGTAGCTGTGCTTGTTCGGTAAGGGTTTGATCCTGAGGGAACTGTATCAGCACTCCAGCACAAGTCTGGAGGTAATTGAGTGCCTTGAGTACCAAGCTTGCAGACTGTAAGCACCGATTTCCATTAGAAAAAAGCCGTACTCCTGCTGCATGAAGGTCTAGGATTTCGGTAAGATCTTCTCCCTTGAGTTTCTGAGTTAGTCCACTCGTAGGTAGAAAGTGAACGCCAAGCTCTTGCCCGCGTTGTTTTAGCCAAGATACTGTTGTGGACTCAGTGACAGGATGTTGCGTATCTGGACGTAAGGCAAGGTACTTGAAGCCCCCCCTTTGTGCTGCTGCCGCTAAATGTACAAGAGTTTCGCGATGTTCGTCAGTGAGATGCCGGCCAAATACATTTAAGTC
>CAZNAK010000597.1:0-1580 GCA_964570645.1 uncultured Cytophagales bacterium
ACAGCGATGTACGGAAAGGTAATGCAGCACAACAGCGAGTTTCACCCTGACGAAGTGGGTGAAGACCTCTTTTTCCTCTCTAACGGGCACATTTCTCCCATTTGGTACGCAACGCTAGCACGCTGCGGTTACTTTGAAGCCAGCGAGCTGGCTACATTTCGTAAGCTCGACTCTCGCCTTCAAGGACATCCAGCTACGGAAGAAGGACTTCCGGGTATTCGCATTGCTTCGGGATCACTTGGACAAGGGCTTTCGGTAGCTCTGGGTGCAGCACAAGCCAAGAAACTCAACAACGATGACCGCTTTGTGTACATTCTTATGGGAGATGGCGAACTCCAAGAAGGACAAGTGTGGGAAGCTTGTATGTATGCTGCCCACCACAAGGTGGATAACCTTATCGCCACTGTCGATTGGAACGGACGACAAATTGACGGTGATACTAAGGACGTAATGAATTTAGGAAACTTAAGGGCAAAATTTGAAGCCTTTGGTTGGATAGTCCTCGAAAGCAACGGCAATGATCTCTCTGCACTGATCGAGTCGATGGAGCAAGCAAAAAATCTAGCCAAGAAAGGGCAGCCCATTATCAATCTGATGCGTACCGAAATGGGATATCCCGTTGACTTTATGGTCGGAACGCACAAATGGCACGGGGTCGCGCCCAACGACGAGCAACTCGAAAGCGCACTGGCACAGCTTCCAGAAACTTTAGGGGATTACTAAAGGAATCCCCAATTCTAGCTAATAGTGCTGCTTACATGCTTAGCCATAATTACGCTTCCTTGGGATCCAGATACCCGTCAAAAATGGAACGAAGCTCAGTCGCTTCTTCGGGTTTCATGCGCCCCGCTAGTACCAAACGCAACTGCCGGCGACGCAGTGCGCCCGCATGATGTTCTTTTTCTTCTTCTGTTTCGGGAATCAGCTCAGGCACCTGAATAGGGTTTCCGACTTGATCAATAGCTACAAAAGTCAGAAACGCGCGGTTGGTACTGATTTTTTCGCCCGAGAGGATATCCTCCGCCGTTGCCTCCACAAATACTTCCATCGAAGAGTTAAACGCTCGTGTTACGTAGGCTTCTAAGGTTACCACCTCTCCAACGCTGATTGACTTCTCAAACGAAACATTATCAATCGAAGCCGTCACGACAACCCGATGCGAGTGACGTTGAGCGGTAATCGCTGCGGCCACATCCATAAACTGCATGAGCTTTCCTCCCATGCGTTTATTAAGTGGATTGGTATCGTTGGGCATAATCATTTGTACCATAGAAGTAAATGACTCACGGGCAAGCTTCTGTTTTTTAATTCCCATCGGGTGTTTTTTGGTCAGGTTAAATAGCAAAAATACAAATTTGAGCGCAGCTTCTGGGTTAGCATTTTACTACTTATCCGCATAGGCCACCAACAACTCATAAAACCGATACACATCCTCAAACGAGTTGTAAATCGGTGCAGGAGCAACACGAATTACGTCAGGCTCGCGCCAGTCGCCGATAAAGCCGTTCGCCATCAAAAAGTCGAATAACTTTTTTCCCTCGCCTTCCAACACCAGCGAAAGCTGACAACCACGAGCTTTG
>CAZNAK010000598.1:0-1555 GCA_964570645.1 uncultured Cytophagales bacterium
ATTCGCGCTCCGCAGCAGTTCGGCGGCTTGGGTATGGTCGAAGCAGCCCAAGAAGAA
This sequence comes from uncultured Cytophagales bacterium, assembly GCA_964570645.1. GTDB lineage: Bacteria > Bacteroidota > Bacteroidia > Cytophagales > Bernardetiaceae > DAISIL01. The sequence continues at coordinate 58 of CAZNAK010000598.1, forward strand.
CGCCTTTGGGAAAGAGTTTTTACTTACCGACACGGCAGGCTTACGTCGTAAGTCGCGTGTACACGAAAATATAGAGTTTTATTCGGTGATGCGAACCATCAAAGCCATTGACTCGGCGGATGTCTGTGTGCTGATGATGGACGCTACCCAAGGGTTTGAGGGGCAGGACATGAGTATTTTGAGGCTCGCCCACACCCGTTACAAAGGTAGCGTCCTGATGGTTAATAAGTGGGATTTGGTCGAGAAAGAAACCAATACGGCACGCGACTTTGAGCGCGAACTCCGTGACCAGCTCGGTGATATGGCCTATGTGCCTGTTTTATTTACCTCAATTACGGGCAAGAAACGTGTTTTTCGCACCATCGAAAAGGCGATTGAAGTGTTTAAAAACCGTCGTCGTCGTATTTCCACCTCACAGCTCAACGAAGTCCTGCTACCGTTTATTCAGCATACGCCTCCGCCCTCGGTTCAAGGCAAGTACATTCGTATCAAGTACGTTACGCAACTCCCCTCTCAAGTGCCTACTTTTGCCTTTTTCTGCAATCATCCCAATTTTATCAAGGCACCCTACAAACGGTTTTTGGAAAATAAGCTCCGTGAGAGCTTCCAGCTTGAAGGTAGTCCGATCCGACTGTTTTTTAGGAAGAAGTAAATTAATGTACGCTTGCGCGATTATTGGCGGAAGCTCGTCCTCTAATCTAGCTTCTGCGCCCTAATCTTGAATGTTGTCGTCGCGTAGGGCGGTACTTTCAAGTTGGGGTTCCCTTTTTTACCAAAAGAGTAATTGAAAGGTACTATTATCGTTAGCTGATCCCCGGGCTTCATAATCTCCCGAAAGGTAATATCCCAGGCGGGAATGATCTGAACTTTACCGAGGGTAAACTCTATGGGTTTACTCTTTTCGGGTTCTTTGGGGTTATCAGTGCGGTCAAAGCTCAAGCCGTTCAAGAAACGCCCCGTAAAGTGCATCGAAATACGGTCTCCTGGCTGAAAATGCGATAGCTCGTCACGGTTTGCGACGCCCGCCTCGTGAATGTAGTAAATCCCCGACGGGTGCCTTTTGTAGTTTTGTCCCTGCTCCTTTGCTTGCTTTAAATACTTCTGTATCGCAACCTCTTCGAGTTTTGTCCGCAGTGCGGTGTACTCGTCGGACGTATAAATTTTCTGGACTTTGATCTGATATTCCACACGGTCGCCTGTCACGATTCCTTTTGGCCGCTGCTCGTACTGATACTTTTTGTTTGCCTCTACATACAAATGAATGCTATCCCCCGGATGTAGCATCACGAGTGCCTCCTCGGGAGCTCCCGCATATTTGGGATACTCGGCAGGGCGGTACAGTGGTCTCTCGGAAAGAAACGTATCTGAGATCGTATCTTCCCGACTCTGACTAAGGATCCGCACCTCAAGCTGAAGGTAGTCGCCAAGCTGTGCTTTGTACTTATCTTCATTATTCACGAAGTGCTCATACTCCAAACCTGATGGTAGGCGCATCCGC
>CAZNAK010000599.1:0-303 GCA_964570645.1 uncultured Cytophagales bacterium
CATCAAAGGCATAAGGTAGATCTGGCAGGGTAAACTCGGCAGTAGCGGCTTCCTCAATGGTAGTTGATTCCTCTGCATTTTTATCGCCCGACGAGCAGGCAGAGAGCGGAGCTACCAGAAGTCCCGCTGTACCAACACTTGCTAATTTCAAAAAAGTACGCTTTTCCATGTGATTTAGGGGTAAAGTTTTCTTTTTCATAATCCCAAAAGCGTGGCTTTTGTTTGTAATTTTGTCATATTCTAAAAGTTTTCAAAACCTTAAAGGTCTGACAAAACGTAACTAATGGTATGATTGCATCACTC
>CAZNAK010000599.1:313-1555 GCA_964570645.1 uncultured Cytophagales bacterium
ATCACTCAAAAACCATTGGTGGAAAGGCGTAGCCGTGATTTTATTGGTTTACGTTATCATTGCAGGGCTTACCTTACCTGCTCCACGACTCAATATATTGAATGAGACGATTCGGAATCTGCATTTTCATGTACCGATGTGGTTTGGAATGCTGGTGCTACTTTTAATATCCATGATCCACAGCATCCGCTACCTTAGGTCTGGCAGCGCAGTGGCTGATTTCTGGGCCGTAGAAGCGGCAAATGTAGGCGTAGCTTTCGGGATTTTGGGAATCCTAACCGGTATGTGGTGGGCAAAGTTTACATGGGGTGCGTATTGGAGCGGTGACCCTAAGCAAAATGCCTCTGCTATCGCTTTACTGACTTATTTTGCGTATCTCCTTCTTCGGGGTTCGGTGGACGACCCACAGAAACGGGGACGCATAAGTGCGGTTTATAATGTCTTCGCTTTCGCCGTTTATATTCCGCTGCTTTACATTATGCCGCGTTTGGTAGGCTCGTTGCATCCGGGTGCAGAGGGTAATCCTGCGTTTAGTCAGTATGACCTTGACGACCAGCTTAAGCTAGTTTTTTATCCCGCCGTTATTGGTTGGATTTTGATTGGTGTCTGGCTTACGCAACTCCGCGTGCGTTATCGTAAAGTACAAGTAGCCGTTGAGAAACGAGAGGATCATTTTGCTTAATTTGTTCTTCCCGAGGAGAAAAACACTAGATTTCCACCCCAACTACCAGGATATCATCGCGCTGGCTCTGTTGTTTTCGGAACTGATCGAGTATTTCGGCGAGATGAACTTTTTGCTTGTGCAAGGGACGTAAGTTGGACATTTGGTGGAGTAAATCTTTGAATGCCCGACTACCAAACTTCTTCCGTTCCATATTGTGTTGGTCTGGGTAGCCATCTGAGAAAACATAAAATACATCCCCTTTTTTGAGGCTTAGCTCTTTAGTGGTAAAAGGTGCCTTGATAGGGCGGTATCCACCGACAGATCTTTTATCCCCTCGAACTTCACCCCATTCGCCCTCAGCAACGTAACACAGCGACTGTCTCGCCCCCGAAAAACGTATCTGGGTAGAATTACCCGCCTCCCTTTTCATGGCTATAAAGGCAGCATCCATGCCACTGTTCTCACCGCTGGATTCTTGATGCAAGGCAACAAGTACTTCCTCATGGAGACGCTCCAAAATGCGGCTGGGATCGTTTTCGTTTTGTACCAGAACAATATTGTCCAATAAAGAGCTTCCG
>CAZNAK010000600.1:0-1548 GCA_964570645.1 uncultured Cytophagales bacterium
GCAGGTAGTTATTTTCCCTAAATTTAGCAAATTCCTGAAAATCCTAGTTGAGCCATCATTTAATACCTAGCTCCTCCAACACCTCTGTCGTAAAATCCAGATTATCATCAGAATAAATAACGTGAAGATCACTGGCTTTATCAAAAAGTGCATTGAGATTTTTTTTCTTACAAACCCGACGCGCGGCTTCATAAACTTGTCCTTGCAAGGGGCCGATAAGTTCACGACGTTTTTTGAATAGTTCCCCGTCGATCCCAAACTTATCCTCCTGAAATCGGCTCAGGGTTGTTTCTTTTACCTTTATTTCCTCCTGACGTGCCGAGAGCATTTCTGCCGTGTAAACTACTTTTTCGGCTTCTAGCTTTTGACGCAGCCCAATCAACTCACGTTGCATTTGCTGCATCTGTGATTTCCATTGGTTAGTTAGCGTATTGAGTTCTTGCTCTGCCTTGGCGTATTCAGGCATTTTTTTGAGTATTTCTTCGGTATTGATAAAGCCAAATCGTTGTGCCTGAGCGCTTGCAGTGAATCCCAAGAAAAGGAGAAGTGTAAGCTGAAAAAGTCGTTTGTGCATGTTAGGGCTAGTTTAAGTAAACCATGGATGTGGTTAAAGGTCCTACCATTAGTTTTGAGGAGTTTATCGAATTGTCTGACCAATCGTAAAATGAAATTGTCCGCCGTTAGCATTGGGAGAACCCGGAATATCGTCGAAGCCATAGCCCCAATCTACTCCAAGAAGTCCGAAAGCAGGCATAAAAATCCGTGCGCCTACTCCTGCCGAACGTCGTAAGTTAAACGGATTAAACTCGGCGGCAGTATTCCAGGTGTTTCCGCCCTCAGCAAATGCCAGCACGTAGATAGAAGCTGCCTGTCCAAGCGTGATTGGGTAGCGCAATTCCATCACAAACTTATTGAAAATTGCCCCCCCTTCGCGCGCGGTTTCTGTTGGTGTTACGGAGTTGTCTTCGTAGCCACGCAAAGCAACAATATCGGTACCCAGAAGGAAGTTTCCGAAGGTAAGTCCCGCACCTCCCATAATGAATCGCTCAAACGGAACGTCGGCATTCGACTGTCTGTATTTCCCGAGGTACCCGAAGTGTGCGCGTGCATTCAAGACCAGATCTCCCGCGATTGGCATAAACCAAGAGTTGTCAAACATCCATCTGTGGTACTCGACTAGACGTAGCTGCTGCTCAACGTCGGTGAACTGTGGTCGTCCGAGCAGGGAGTAAGGTGGTGTAAGACCTACGCTAAGTGTCATTTGCGACCCATTTCGCGGATAAATCGGGCTGTCGATGCTATTTCGGGAAAGTGTCGTATTAAATACGTAGCTGCTGAAGTTCCCGTCGGTGATGCCCCGGAAACCCGCATTGTAGTTGTTGAGGCGATAGTTGAGGTAGCTAATTGAGTTAGAGAGCGAGAAGTAGTCATCTGGCCATTGGAGCTGCCGCCCAAGGCTAAGTGTCACGCCATATACCTGAAGTGAACCAATTTGATCACCAAGAAAGCCGAAATTACTTGAAAAAAGTCGCTGAACAGAATGCTGGA
>CAZNAK010000601.1:0-1547 GCA_964570645.1 uncultured Cytophagales bacterium
ATAGCTCCCCGAAGAACGCCCTGAACCTACGGCTACCTCACCGATTTTCCCCAGTACAATAACGGGACGATGAAAACGCTCCGCACAACGCGCGGCCACAATGCCCAAAATACCGATATGCCACTCAGAGCTATATACCACGATGCCTGCCTCTTCGGAGTAGTTGCGCTCAACTTGCTTACAGGCATCAAAAAAAGCTTTTTGTTCCAACTGCCGGCGCAGCACGTTTTTGTCTTCAAGTCGCTGGGCAAGTTGAACGGCGAGCTTTCGATCGCCGCAGAGGAGTAAGTCAAGAGCTTCTTTGGCAGAACCTAAACGTCCTGCTACATTGATGCGCGGTGCAATCCGAAAGACGATATTGCTCACACTAAGCTCGCCCCCACGCGAGACGATCCCCCGCAGTGCCTGTAAGCCTGACGTAGGGTTACGCTCCAGTTTTTGAAGTCCGTAATGAACCAAAATGCCGTTTTCCCCGACCATAGGAACGATGTCGGCACAAATACTAACCGCCAGGAGGTCTAGCCGAGCAAAAAGGGGCAGTTCTGACTTGCCCGTCGCCTGCAATAGCCCCTGCATGAGTTTAAAGCCTACTCCGCAGCCCGAAAGTCCTTTAAACGGGTAGTCACAGTCGGCTTGTTTGGGGTTGAGGATCGCGGTGGCAGGCGGTATTGCCCTATCGGGAATGTGATGATCACAGACTATCGTTTCGATACCTTTGTCCCGAAGCAACGTAATACCCTCAGTATCATTGATACCACAATCCAGAGTGATGACTAGGTTAGGGTCTTTTTCCAGTACACGTGCCGCCCCTGCGGGAGAAAGTCCATAGCCTTCGTGTTGTCGTGTCGGGATAAAATGGCAAAGGTTAGGATGAAGTTCACACAAAACAGAATAAACCAAGGCTACCGAAGTCACGCCATCTACATCATAATCCCCGTAAAGCAAAATACGCTCTTGCTGCTCAATGGCTTTCTGCACACGAGCTACGGCTTTATCCATGTCTTTCATCAGAAAAGGATCATGCAGACCGTCTAACTCGGGGCGGAAGAAGCTTTTAGCTTGTTCAAACTCCGTAATACCCCGCTGTGCGAGCAGGCGCGCTGGAATCTGACTGATATTCAGGATGTCTGAGAGTCGATCTACCAAAGAACTCTTAGGAAGGGGTTTATATGTCCACTGCTTTTGTTGCATCTTAACAAACCTACCAAAAAACTCGGAAAAGTACTAGCTAATTTGATTTGATGGCAGGAAGGTAATTATGAGTTATGTAAAAAAATAAGCCATCAAGATACCTTGACGACCTATTTCAATTCTCCTATCCTAAAAACTAAGAACATTAAAGTTTTGAAGCGATTCACACTTTGAATGTCTTGCTTACCGTAACTACAAGAAAAACGCCGAAAGGTGTACCCACTACACGCTTTTCGGTTAGTGGTCGGATTCTATCGGTGAATCCTTATTTTGTCTCGGTACAAGCCATAGGCAGCCTCCCAAAAGACCCCAAAATGACCAAAAACCGACCTTGTAGCGCGCTAAAGCACCAATAT
>CAZNAK010000602.1:0-1533 GCA_964570645.1 uncultured Cytophagales bacterium
GAATGATTAGGGTCTCTGAGGTAACCTTGAACCATTCTTTTTCGGGGGTGGTGAGCTTCCAAAATTCATTAGAAATGTGATCGCTATGATTTTTTTTCAGGTAGGCGCGGACGCTTTCGGGTGCGTCGGTAGCAAGTATTAAAGAAGCCGTTTCTTTCCACGAGCCAGAAGCATCATAAACTGCTTTGTGGGCTTTTCCTTGATGCTCAAATAATACAAAATGCTGATCCGATGTGGCATAGTGTTCATCTACTTTAGCTCCCGAAAACTTGGACTCAAAAGCGGATTTTACGCTGGCTGGTATGTCGCTTTGTGCGTGTAATGAAACAGAAAAGAAAAGAAGAAACGCAGAAAATAAACAAAGTTGTCTCATTTGAAATATTATTTTAGAATAGGAGATTTTGTTTACTTAACGTCATCATCGAAAAAATGATGCAGTGACGTAAGTAATAATACTATTTTAAAGTATATCTTTGAATAGTAAAGTTCATTCTGCTTTTTTTTACAATTTTTTTTCAGGCAGAAAGATCTCCGCAATCATGCAGCGCGCACTTCCGCCGCCGTATTTTTCGATGGTATAAATTTCAGGTGCGACAATTCGACAGCGTGCCTCAATGAACATTACTTGCTGATTATCAAGGGAGTCGTAAGCCTGCTTGGACATCACGAGAAGGCGTTCCTGTTGGTGGTTAATAAGTTCTAACATATTTCCTGCAAAGGCTGCCATCTGGTCTAACGTAATTTCGAGGACTTCTTTTCTTGTTTTGGCAAAAGAATCATACAACCGCTTGCGTTCTGTATGATCTGATACCGATTCCATACAAATCAATACAAAGTCTTCGGCCATACACATCATCACGTTTGTATGATAAATGGGCAGCCCTTGGGCATCTACACCCGAAAAGCAAATGACTTGGTAGCCTGTCTTCTCAGAAAAATCGTTTAACGCCACTGCATGCGTACGCGAGGATTGACATGCATAAGCGACTTTATGGGTACGGTCAAGGATCAGACTTCCTGTACCCTCCAAAAAAATCCTTTCCTCTTCCCAATGAGATAAGTCAATTTGGTCGGTAATCGTGTAGCCGCGCTCGAGAAGCTCCAAAATTCCACTCCTGCGTTCGTAGCGGCGGTTTTCGGCTTCCATAGGATACAGAATGACGTACCCGTTTTTGTGAGTTGTGATCCAGTTGTTCGGAAAAACAGCGTCAGGCTTTAGTGGCTCTTCAGTGTCTTGAATTACGTTAACCGTTACGCCATTTTCGCGTAATAAATCCACAAAAGCATCAAATTCTGCTACTGCCCAAGCACGTACGACATCTTCCTGCGCTTCCATGGTAGCGGCTTGAAAGGCATTGCTTTCGGCAGTTTGAGGGTTTCGTTGAAACTGAGCGGGGCGCACCATCATCACATGAGAGGTATTGGCGCGGACATAGTTTGGGCTAGTCATGTAGTGTGTGTGTGTGTGTGTTGTAATAAGAAAGCCTACAAGAGCTTTAGCGATAAGACTTCTTGTAGGCTAAGGTTTAATAA
>CAZNAK010000603.1:0-1523 GCA_964570645.1 uncultured Cytophagales bacterium
GTGAGGTAATTCCTCATCATGATACTCTATCGGGTGAAACAGTGCTTACCTTATCTCAGGCTTTTTCGACTTCTAAATCTGCTACTGCTTGGGAGTACACAAATAGTAATTTTTTATTTCTTGCTTGACCAAGAGCTTACTGAGCTAAACCTTTGGTACTTTCTGATAGGCAATATACTTATTACCGGACGTGGATACGCCCTGAATGATTGGTTCGACCGCGTTGCTGATCGTCTGAACCGTCCCGATCGTCCACTGGTAAATGGAGCGATTACAGTAAGTCAATTTTGGTGGGTAATAGCGGTTTCAGGTTTGTTTTCATTCTTTTTGTGTCTCACCCAAAGCCCAGTAATTTGGCAGACCTGGCTTATTGCCGAGATATTACTCGTTGTTTATGCGCGATGGAATAAAAAACTGCTCGGAATTTCAAACCTAATGGTGGCAGGGCTTAGTGCTTGGAGTGTACTTCTGACGGGGGTATTTATAAATAGCTACCCCGAAGTACTCTGGCTATTTGTAGGGTTTTCTTTTTGGCTCACGCTAATCCGCGAGATCATCAAAGACCTACAAGACCAAGAAGGGGATCGCTTGATGCGTGCCCGCACACTTCCTATCACCTTTGGCGAGCCACTGATCAGAAACCTTGTCCGCATATTGCTTAGCTTTTTTGTTGTAAGCATCTTTATATTTTGCTTTTGGCAAAACACAGTTTCTAGCTGGGGAGTTGGCAGCTTACTCGTTGGGCAATCCGCTTTTATCCTTTTTGAAATTCAAAACTATGCGCGTGCAAGCCTAATCCTCAAGCTCATGATGTTTCAGGGCTTACTCTTCCTTCTTTTTATCGTGTGAACATATTTACCGTCGTCGTGCTACCGCTCTGGATATTGAATTTCCGCTCGACCGTGTAATCACTACTGACGACGTTTTTAGGACGAAAAACCAATATGTATTTCCCCGGCTGGAGCGCAAGGTTAATATGCTTGTATCCGCCTTCGCTTAGGTCTGTTACCCATGTCTGTCGCAAGCCGTCTTTGAGTTCATAGATACTAGCAAACCCCTCAATTTTATTAAAAATCGTTAGAATACCGGGCGAGGGAATGGTAAGTTTCTGCGTTTTTTTCTCTTCAATGCGTACACCTCGAAAGTACGTACGCGGCAACGTCAGTACCTCCAGGTCATAAGTTCCTACCAAATATTTTTGTGACTGATTCACGGATTGTGCAAAAATCGTCTGATCATCGCCTGACTCTCTTACGATGGCTTTAAGATCTGAGGAGTACTCCGTAGAACCGCCCTGCTGAACAAGTAAGGCGCCTTGCGGTGCGGGGATACGAAATACGTTGGCCCGCCCGCCCTCAATCTGAAGGTCTCGCTTCACCACAGGCGGTACGGTATTGACGACCAGATCGTAGGTTGGAACACCGTCAATTTCGAGGAGATCAGTTTTATTTTTGCTATCGCGATAGTGAACGATGTTGTACAAGGGTTCGCCCGAAGCCGTGTTAAGAAAAGCAACGTTGATA
>CAZNAK010000604.1:0-643 GCA_964570645.1 uncultured Cytophagales bacterium
TCTTCCTCTTCCGCCTGCTGCGCCCGAGCGGACCGGTGATGAAGCGCCACCTCGTCGGGAGACCAACAACGGCAGTCGTGTGCCAGCAGTTTGTAGCGGCGGCGCGGCGTGTAGTAGCGGCTGCGCCCACCACCTGATGCGTCAGGGCTACGTCGTTGCGCCGAAAATTATCCCCGATGACGCGGTTGGCGGCTTTGCGGCGGTAAAATAGCTCTAATCCAGCCATAAGCTAATAGAAAAGTAGGTACAAGGATTTTTACCTTAACCCTTCAAACCCCCACTTTTTCATCAAAAGCCTAAAAAAGAGGCTTACAAAGACGTACTGAAATAATTCCACACATAACTCAGAGGGTTTTTAATCGTTTGTAAAATGGAAAGAAACGCGTACAAAAAAAACGGACAAACTCCCATTCCAAGGACTGTCCGTTTTCTCGTATTCAAAGAATTTTTACAGGACTTATTCCTCGCCTGTCTCTTCGCTTACTTCCTCTTCCTCAACACCAGAGCCACGTAGCGCACGCGGAATGACCACAGAAGCAAGTGATACATCCCCGTTGGTTAGAATTTGATAGTCAGTTGCAGGAATTTCTTTCACTTTGATAGACTTACCTAAAGTCAGTGGGCGAACGTCCACAATGATTTC
>CAZNAK010000604.1:653-1522 GCA_964570645.1 uncultured Cytophagales bacterium
TCCTCGGGCATATCGTTGGGAAGGGCTTTCACGATAAGATGACGTATTTTCTGCATCAGGTCACCCCCTTTCTCTACACCTTTGGCGCGTCCCGTAAGTTTTACTGGAATTTTCATTTTTACAGGCTTCTCGTCATCCAAAATGAAAAAGTCGGCGTGCATGATGTATTCACTTACAGGGTGGAACTGTACGTCCTGCAAAATTGCCTTGTATTCTGTGCCCTCTACATCCACATTAACCATACAAGCGTCTGGAGAGTAAACGAGTTCGCGGAATAAAATCATTGGGGTAAAAAAGTGTGCCGCCGTATTTTTTCCATAGATTACGCAAGGTACCTGACCTTTGCGGCGGAGTTCGTTACTGTGCTTTTTGCCCAGATCATGGCGTTTGTAGCCAATAATATCAATCGTTTTCATAGAAATATTCAATTAGCAAGGTTAGAATTTCCCAAAAAGGAGTGCAAATAACGTGATTTTTAGGGAGGAAAGCAAAGACTAGTTCGGGAAAGACCTGTAAATTCCTATAACTGCGGTATTTCTACCCAAAAGCCAAAAGTTCGTTTGTCCGACTTACAAAAAGAAGCAGCAACGACGGCTTACACACCAGGGAGTGGGTGTTGCTAATTTCATCATTTTGTTATTCAGAAATTAAATCGGATTCCTGTTCTGGATCATTTAAAAACGTTTTCGGTAGCTCCTGTTAGGCAGGCGATTGCTGAGAGCGATTTATCCAAAGCGGTAAGATCATTTTTGGATGTCACTTTTGAAGTGGTTGAAAGGGGCAAACCGCACGAAGTGGCCGCCGTATTTACTTTTGGCCGTGAAGATTTGATTCCTAGTATGTTCCGAGGAATTGTAGGACAGCTACAC
>CAZNAK010000605.1:0-1520 GCA_964570645.1 uncultured Cytophagales bacterium
TACCCCGTCGGGTAAGAGCATCGAATTGAAAACAAACTTAAGGGAATCAGGATTGGGATTCGCCTCTATATAAACAGTGACAGGGGTTGTTAAGGTCATAATTTTCTAGTTTCAATTACCTGAATAAGATCAAATATTTTGCTTAGCGATTATTTCTAGCATGCGCTACTGTAATCAAGTGAAGACTTTTTTTCATGTGTTAGCCACTTGTTTTGACGATTTTAGGCACTTACGGTGATCGTTGTACCCTCTTGCGTAACCGAAAACTCCTGCAAAGATCGACTTGCTGGTCCGCTTACCCGGCTTCCGCTCTGATCAAAGACGCTGCTATGACATGTACAACGTGCTTGCGCGTTGTTAAACTCCCAGCTTCTTGAGCAGCCTGAGTGCGTACATACGCTCGTAAAGGCACGAATGATTCCGTTTACATTGGCGAGAAGGATATTTTCGTCAGGATGTAATAACCATGTGTCGAATGTTTGCAGCGTGTCAAAAGGCGAGTCATTTAGGTCAAACGTAATACCTTGACTATCGTCGTTATTTTCGTCGCCTGTATTGTCATCATTTGCGGGTGGAGGCGTTGGTGTGACTTCGTCCTCACTATCGGACGAGCAACTTTCTAACGACACGCCTAAGGAAACCAGTAAAGCTGCGGCTCCCATGTTTTTCAAAAAGTTTTTTCGGTTCATGGTGTTTTTGGTTTAACGATAGTAAAAGAACGCTTTATGTTGAATCCAAATCGGATACCGCCGTCTGCCCATGTCTCGGTGGTTTGGGCGATGTATCCAGAAGCGGTCTGTGGGATAGAGTTGGTGATGTGGAGCTGGAAGTTGTGTCCGCCCGTTTCGATGTCCATCCCGATGGAGAAGGAATTTCTAGCCTCTTGCCCATCAACTAAGGGTACGTTCTGGCGGTTAATGAGGTACACATACTCGCTCGTTAAGGCAAAGCGCGGGCTGAGCTTGTAGCGTATCCCGCCCCCGAGTGCGAGGGCTTGGCGATCACGGTCACGTGTGTCAATGGCAAATTGCACCACAGATGGATTGAGTTGTGCGCTGAAGTTTTTACCGAATTTGCGACTAGCCACCAGTTGGAAGGTGTACGTGAGGCGATCTGTAAAAAGGTACTCTTCCTGATCAAATCCTCCTAAGCCGTCCTGAAAGTCAAAATTCTCTTCTGACCAGACTCCAGTGTTTCCGTAAAAGGCTAGCGTAAGCGGAAAGCCTTCTTCCTGTTGACGTGCAAAGCGATATTTAAAGTACCCTTCGTAGGTTTTCCGATAGCTACTACGGGCGAGTCCGACCACGAGCTTGTCCGTGAACCCATACTCAAGATTAAATCTAATTTGTGCTCTGTCAATACCCCAGAGGTCAGAAGCACCGCTTTTAAGCTCACCGAAGCGATGTGAGATGCGGAAGTCAAGCATTCCCTTTCGAGTTAACTCAGTAGTGGGTAGGTTGATGACGCGCGTCCCCAGAAAGTGGTTCTCAACAAATGTGGTTTTTTTTTCATCAGTGGTT
>CAZNAK010000606.1:0-1519 GCA_964570645.1 uncultured Cytophagales bacterium
GATGCAGTTTAAGAAAGACGGAGAAATCCTTTTGTCATCAATAAAAAGTACTTCATGGTCTGTTTTTTTGTCTAATAAAAGGATTTCTCCGTCTTTCTTAAACTGCATCTCATCTTGGTAAGCGTCGTACCGCATCGGATAAACCTCAGAATCCCCATCTACGACGGCATCTCGGAACTCGTCGTATAAATAAGGCGTACCTTCGGTATCTGCGTACTGAGCTGCTACTTTGTCGAACAGACGTACTTCCATCTGCTGCCCTGACATAGAAAACTGATTGTTTTGAGCCTGAATAGACACTATACCAACAAAAAAAAGTGTAAGAAATAATAACGATTTGTACTGCATGGTTTACTTTTGACTTAAAATTACGGATTGTAAATTCATGCTCCATCTACCAGAATAGCTTCCCTTAAGCTACTGGACAGCTTCGGAAGGTAACTTACCTTCTTTTTCCATATTGTTGTTTGGAGGCCTTTCCGAAGTAACTTTTCGGGAATTGCAGAAGGGAATATTTTTTGGTCTGCAAGTAGAGAAATTAAATTACGTAACCCAATGTACTTTCACAACAACCCAAAAGTCCATAAGGTTTTCTTAACGCTCAGTTGATCACTTTCCATTGATTTTAATAAAAAAAAGAAAGCCGAACAGATTTGAACGGCTTTCTTCTTCTCTACATATTACTGCCTACTCTTCCATTACTATTTCCAGTAGCTCTTCGGTCGCGCTTACGTCCTCACCTGCGGCTTGCCCTAATTCAATGGAACGTTTAGCCAGACGAATCGCTTCCTTATTTTGTCCAAGCGCATAATGCAAATGAGTCTGCGTATCGGTACTGGCGAAGTTCTCGTCGAGTTCTACGGATTTTTTTGCCCAGCTCAGTGCCTTGGTCAAATGCTTTTCATCCTCTGAATTTTGGAAATAATACCAAGCAATAGAGTTGTAGGACTGCGAGTCATGCTCAAAGTTGTCAAAGTAATTAACGGCAAACGGAAATGCTTTTTGCGGATCGCTGACGTGCAGGTTAAAGTCTGCCTGAGCGCAAAACTTCTTCGCAGCTTCACCTTCGATGTTTTTCTCCACACCTTTTTTTGCTGCCATGAGCTGTTCTTCATTGCCTGCACGTAAAGCACTCATCATCATGGTTTCGTAACTCCCCAAAAGGAATCCATTTACAGCTTCTTTTCCGTGAGCTTTGTTAAACTCCTTTCGGTTATCAAGTACAAGGGCAAAGGCTTCTGAATCAGGGTCTTTCCCGCCTGCTTGAATGAGTTCCCAGGTTTTCTCGCTCATCTTACTTTTTTTATCTAGCGTAGCAATGTAAGCCGAGACCGCCTCACTGGCATCTTCGTACCCACTGATAAGCATCATTGCGTAGTCATACAAGAAAGACTGGTCGCGCGCTCCGTCCGCAAATCGCTTTTTGAGCGTCTCACTTTGTGTTTCGGGCTTTGTCGCTGCTGCACCGACTTTTACGAAGTCCTCGGGAGCGCGTCCGCCTACGGCACGGTGTACAAGT
>CAZNAK010000607.1:0-1508 GCA_964570645.1 uncultured Cytophagales bacterium
CCCAATCGCATTTCGTCCTCAAAAAAAACCGTTTTGGCTGGGTGCTTTGCGTTAAGACTGCTTTGGTTTTGAGATAACGAAGAAAGCGGACACGATCAAGTAAATGAGGCGTTTGACGATACTTTTTCTCAAGTTCTCGGAGGGTAGATGCTGACTCCTTGATAAGTTCTGGGTAAGGCGGTGGGGTTCGTGCCATCGTTTTTAAGCTCATAGACGCAAATAATGTTTATTTTAGTGTAAGTAAACCCTTCCCTGTTTTAGGCGAGGGTTTCTTTTTTTACCTCTCCAAACTCCTTTTAAACTCCGCATAACGGCTTTCCCGACTGGCAGAGCGACACTGGATACTAGCTGCCGTGCGTTCGATGTGATCCACGCGGCTTTCTGAGTTGGGGTGTGTACTTAAAAATTCAGGCGGTTGTTGTGCGTTGGATTGGAGCATCTTGCGGAAAAAACCCGCCGCCCCGTCACAGCGATATTGCGTATTGGCCAGATAACGAACCGAATACTCATCGGCTTCGGTCTCGGCAGTACGGGAGAACTTTAGGTTTATCAGGTTGCCCGTAAGCCCCGCTAACATCTTTGCCCACTCAGGAGACTCCTCGCCGCCCGTCAGAAGGTTAAGAACAAAGCCCACGCCATAGGCTTTCGTCATATTTTGGGTAGAGTGACGCTGGTCAGCATGGGCAATTTCATGCCCTATCACCCCTGCAAGCTCGTCCTCAGAGTCTAAAAACTTTATCAAGCCTGTATAAACATAAATATATCCGCCCGGCGTGACAAAGGCGTTCAAAACGCTATCTTGATCAATGATATACACCTCCCAAGCAAACTGATCTTTGTATTGTACCTGCCCTGAGTTCAGGATTTCATCACGCATACCGCGCAGATACTGATAGGCTTCAGGGTACTCATTTTCATCAAGAATAGGATAAGTCTGTGGGTCTTTTTCGATTTCAGTTTTAAGCTGCCGACCGATTTCCATATCTTTTTCTACGGAAAAGAGGTTCAAACCAAACAAATCAGCCCAGCCTTGTGCCGAAATTGATGAGTGCATCAAGAAAAGAGAAAATACAAGGGAAAAAAGAATTTTGGTTCGCATAGGAGCTATTTCAACGATGGTTTCACTGGAATAACTCTATTTTTGTACCAAAGTTAGCAAAGCAGCAAGTAGGCTATTTTACCACCACGCGCTTTATCGTTTGTCCCGATACAGACCGAAAAGCCACCAAATAAACTCCTCGCTCCCAATTTTCTGTGTAGAAAGTACGGATTTCTCCTGACTTCAATAATACCTCTTCCGAAACCGGACTTCCCGTGAGTGTAAAGCAGGTAATCGTTCCGTTTTTGGGCGCAATGACTCGGAATTGCTCTTTGGCAGGATTGGGGTAAAGCTGAAAAGCTTCAGGTTCGAGGTTTTCGCTTGCCGTAACGGTGTTATTCCGAAGGTAAAACAGACCTCCGCCGCCGGTTCCAATCACTACGTCGCTGCCCAACATGGCAGGAACAGG